>QHXA01000496.1:1648-8027 GCA_003222755.1 Acidobacteriota bacterium | reverse complement strand
AAGCCGGTCATTCTTTATGACTATCCCGCCAAAATCAAAGCGTTCTACATGCGGATGAATGACGACGGAAGAACGGTTCGCGCCATGGACGTACTCGTTCCTAAGGTTGGAGAAATCATCGGCGGAAGCCAGCGCGAAGAACGCGAGGATGTCCTGTTGCAACGAATGCGAGAGATGGGAATCCGGAATATTGAGGATTACCAGTGGTATGTGGATGTCCGCAAATACGGAACTGTCCCACACTCTGGATTCGGCCTGGGCTTTGAGCGCGCGTTGATGTACATCACCGGCATGGCAAATATTCGCGATGTAATTCCGTTTCCGCGAGTTCCTCGTTGGGCGAAATTTTAGGGCTGATTTTGGGATAAATACTTCGACCGATATTCCTCAATAGAAGAGTGCGCTTGTTCCCATAAATCCTGCAGCCGGCTTTTCACTTCGTTACCTTTGGATAACTCCTCACCGCGGGCTTCAAACGTGAGCGGGCCTTTGTAATTTGCCAGGACCAACTTCTCGATGAGGGCGGGCCAATCCAGCGTTCCTTCGAATGCCCACAGGTGCTCGTCCTTGTCTCCGTTATTGTCATGCACGTGCGTGGCGCGGATGTGCTCGAACGTGGGATGCGCTCCTTGGAGATGGCCATGGCCGGTGTCGTAGCAGATGCCAATATCGGGCATTCTCGAAACGATTCTGAATTCCTCGATGCGTTCCAGCGTCGAGATCTCGTTTGGGATATTTTCAATCAGCACGTCGACGCCCGCAAACGCTCGAATCTGCGTGAGCGCGGCGTAAGCATGGTCGAAAGCGACAGGACTGAACTTTTCTCGAGGATTCCCGAGGTGCAGCACCACGTAAGAAACGCTGACGTGCTCCGTCAATTCCAGCGACCGCTTCATCTCGTCCAGCGCGGCTTCACGATACCGGCGTTCCGGTTCCAGGATGGATATCCAGATGCGTTGTGTAGGACCGACATATTCAACGAACGGCAAGTGGAGTGAGGGTACCGGAAGCGCGTTCTCTTTAAACCAGCTGCCGATGCCGCGCAACAGAGCGCGGTTATGAAAGTCCAAATGGGGCCGATTGCAGAACAGCTCGATGTGTTCGTATCCCGCTCGCCTGATGGATTCCAGGAGATCAACGGTCACCGGTTGGCCGCGATAAATTTGCGTCGAGATTCCGAAGTGCATCACACAATTGTACAGGCACCGGATTCGAGCCGCCCGGAATGCTATTATTAAAAACCATGTCTCTTCGATGTGCTACAGCCGTTCTTCTCACGCTGCTGCTCGCAGCCTCCGCGGCCGCTCAAATCACCAATGTCACGATCCAGCCGGATCTGCGGATGTTTACAATGATGGCGGCTCTAAACGCTGCAGGCTTCGATGTGGAGTTCGGCTCGCAGTACCACCCCGTCCGTGAAACCGTGCGGAAGTATGCTCAAGGCGTCGACCCGGATCTCATCGCGCGCCTGAAGGCCGTCTACAATTCCCGCAAAGGCTCTCAAACGGATGAGGCTCAGTTTGCGAAATACATCTCGTTGGCTGTGAATGTAACCGATGCTCCGGCATTCAAACCCGTCCTGCGAGAAGAGGCGCTGCCGCCCGATGCGCGCGGCGTGATCGGATTCTTGGATCCGATGCGCGAGTTCTATGACAAGGCGCATCTTTCGCAGCACTGGACAGAAATTCATCCCGAATATGAGCGCTCGATCGCGCGAATTGCGCCCGTTATAAGGGAAGCGATCGTTCGCACGGATGCCTACATGCGCGTCCCTCTTGGGGGCTTCGCACAGAGGAGTATGGCTATCTATTTGGAGCTAGCCGCGCCTTTGAACACCGTGAACGTGCGCAGCAATCAGGATAGTTATTACGTCGTCATTGGCGATTCTTCGAACCCCAGGATTGATGATATCCGGCATGCCTATTTGCACTACCAACTCGATGGTCTCGTCACCACGAACGTGGCGCGCATCGCGAATGCGGCGCAGTTTTTGAGTCTTGTCAAGAACGCACAGGGAGTTGACCCGACATATACGTCCGAATTCCACGTGATGGCGGCAGAATCATTGATCCGCGCAATCGAACTACGGATGGATCGCGTGGCTTCGGCTCGGGCCAAAGAAACTGTTGACATGTTTTATCGATCGGGTCTGCTGCTAACGCCTTACTTTTATAAAGCGCTGGAAGAGTATGAAAGAGAGGATGTTGGACTTCGCGAAAGCTTCGTCAGTATGACGCGCAGTATTCAGTTAAAGGCGGAACAAACCAGATTCCAGGAGACGTTTTACAAGATTCCCGTACCACAGAAGACCGTTGCACGGCCCGAAGTACCGCAACCGCCGCCCGTGCCACCTCCGAATCCCACCCGAGATTTATTGAAAGAAGCCGAGGTAGCTTTTAATGGTGGCGATATCCCGAGGGCGGAAGCTGCGTTTAAAAAGGTCCTTTCGGATTTCGATCGAGATAATGGATCGGCAATGTACGGCCTCGCATTAATTGCGAGCAAGAAGGGCGACAGCGAAGAAGCCAGGCAGTACTTTGATCGCGCCATCCGCAGCGATTCGGCTGAACCCGGCATGAAGGTATGGTCCTACATCTATCTGGCGCGCATCTTTGATCTGGAATGCAACCGCGCCCGGGCACTCGAATATTACCAGCAGGCGATCAAGGTCGGCGACGATACGCGAAACGCGCAAGCCGCCGCGCGTGAGGGCATTCAGAAACCGTACGGCGAGGGGTGTAAGTAGGCGCCAACTGTAGCATCCATTTTGCACACGCCGGAGGCGTGTCAGGAAATTAGCCCGGGGGTTAAGCGAGCGGGAGCGAGCGCAACCCCCGGTTGTCTGAAACCAAAACCAGCCGCACCCTTACAGCATGGAATTCTCCAATCGATCCAGCACCCGCATGGCAGGACGAACCTGGGCCACGCTGGCATTCGGTTCTCGCTTTTCGCGGATTGCCGCGAGGAATTCGCGATCCTGCAGCTCGATTCCATCCATCGACACATCGACCTTCGATACATCGATCGGCTTATCATAGCCGTCCACCAGTTCGTCGTATCGGCCAATATAAGTGCCGTTATCACAGATGTAACGGAACCAGGTTCCGAGCGGGCCGTTGTTATTAAATGAGAGAGCGAGCGAGCATAGAGCCCCGGAGGGCACCTTCATCTGGATGCTCATGTCCATGGCGATTTTGAGCTCGGGATGAATCGGTCCCTGCAATGCGCTCACGTCGGAGGATACTTCGCCGGTCTGGTATTGGAAGAGATCGACCGTGTGGCAGGCATGATGCCACAACAAATGGTCCGTCCAGCTGCGCGGCTTGCCTTCGGCATTCATGTTGGTGCGGCGGAAAAAGAAGGTTTGTACGACCAGGTGCTGCAGCTTCAGTTCGCCCGCTTTGATTCTCTTGTGAATCCATTGATGGCTCGGGTTGAAGCGGCGGGTGTGTCCGCCCATGGCCACGAGACCCGTTTCTTTTTGGTGAATCGGAAATTGGGATCTCGATTTCCACGTGCTTGCCTGCACGCATGCACTGGATGGCTTGCCCGGCATGAACTTGTGTTGGCGATGTGAGAATCACCGCTTCGACGCCGGGTTGCGCCAACGCCTCGTCGAAGTTCGTCGTCCAGTGCGGGATGCGGTATTTTTCGGCGACGGCTTTTGTGCTGTCTGCGGTCCTCCCGTAAATGGTCACGACCTCCGCCTCTTTAATGCGGGCCAAGCCATCCAAATGCTTTTTTGCAAATGCGCCCTGCCCAACCATGCAAATCTTCATTTGCGTTTCCTCCTATGAAATGACGAATGCAGAAAGCCCAAATGGTAGCGCGAAATTCGAGCCAAAGGGCGCGCAAGTTGATATAAAATCTCGCTATCTTCACATATCAATAAGGAGAGGTTTCGAAATGATTACTAGAAGAAGCCCTGTGTTGTGGGTATTCCTTTTAGGCCTCAGCCTCGCGATGAGCTTGTCCGCGTTTGCTCAGGGCCGCAGAAACCAACAGCAGCAGCAACAACAGCAACAGCAGGCGCAGGCACAACAGGGAGTCGGCCCGGCAGCACAGACAAAGGATGAATCGGACGCTTTCACTACCTTGCAGAAAGAGCAAGCCCCCGATAAGAAAATCGAACTCGCCGAGGCCTTCATTGCCAAATATCCGAACTCGGACTTTATTCAGTATGCGCAGACGTTCCGGCTGACCGGTTACAGCCAGTTGGGCAAGCACAAGGAGGCGGCTGCGGCAGCCGAGCAGGCGATAGACGCAACGGTCAAATTTGGCGAAAAACTGGTGGCCAAAGCCGACGCAGATTTGAAGCTGTCGGACAAGGACAAAGAGAATCTCAGAAAGAAGGACAAGAATGCCGCCTTTCTGGACAAAAACTCTCCTCAATTTCAGACATTCATGAGTCAGGCCGAGCAGCGGATTCTTGCTTTTTATCAAGCCATCATTCAGGCGTATCAGCAATTGAATGATGCAGGGAAGATGATGGAATGGGGTGAGAAAGCTCTCGGATTCAAGCCCGACGACCTGAACACGCTCATGATGCTGTCCAACGTCATGGCCGAGCGGCCGCCAACGAACGAACAAGAAAAAGCAACGCAGATGAAACGCGCCGAAGAGCTCGCGAACCAGGCCGTGACCGGTTTGCCTGCGTTCCTTTCAGGCCCAGATGGCGCCAACCTCCCGCCTGCAGCGAAGGGAGAACTTACATCACAGGCGCATTACACGTTGGGTCTCATTTACTTGCATCAGAAGAAATTTGGCCCCGCAGAGCAGGAGTTCCTCACCGCTCTTAAGTCGAAGGCCAACGATCCGATCACCTATTACCGGTTGGGAATTGCGTACGTTCAGGACATGAAAAACGATCTCGCGATGGACGCACTGGGAAAATCCGTTTTCCTGAAAGGCGTGTCCGAAGCGGGCGCTCGCGACATTCTGAAGCAACTCTGGGTGAACAAGAATAAGTCGGAACAAGGACTGGACGAATACATCCAATCTGCCGGCGCGAAGATTGGTCCATAGTTCGCGAAAGACCGCGTAGTAGAATAGGTTGGTAATTCGGGGTCAGACGTCTGACCCCGAATTACCAACCTTTTTTGGTTTATGAGTTCCATACACGATCTGGAATCCGCTCTGGGGTACTCGTTCACAAACACCCTACTGTTGACGCAGTCGTTGACGCATAGCTCGCACGCCAATGAAAAGAGCACCGGCGAGAGAGATAACGAGCAGCTCGAGTTTCTTGGAGACTCGGTTTTGGGATTCCTGGTCAGCGATTACCTGTTTCGGGCCCATCCGAATCTGACCGAGGGACAGCTTTCGCGATTAAAGGGCTTCTTCGTCAGTTCTGCGAATCTCGTGAAGTATGCAGAAAGGGTTCATTTGGGCAGCTACTTGCAACTCGGTAAGGGTGAAGAGAAGACCGGCGGACGCATGAAACAGGCGTTACTCGTGGACGGCCTGGAAGCCGTCTTGGGGGCGATCTACCTGGACGGCGGCATGGATGAGGCGAGACGTGTCATGTTGCGCTTCTTAGAGCCTCAGATGGAAGATGTCGGAGGGTCTGAACGCCAGTTGACGGACTTCAAGACGGAGCTTCAGGAGCAGTTACAGTCGGGGCATCTTGGGCGGGCGGAATACATCATCGCAAGCGAACAGGGACCCGATCACCAGAAGCTGTTTACGGTCGAGGTTATGATTGAGGGCGAATCTGTCGCTCGCGGAGTGGGTCTAACCAAGAAGGCCGCAGAGCAGGCTGCGGCGCGGCATGCTCTCGAACGGCTGTGGGCGGTGCAGGAAAAATCATCTGAGGCGCTGACGAAAAATGGCTGAGGTTGCTTTTAAAAAGTCAACGGCACGTGAATATTTTGAATCGCTTGTCATTACCGTCGTGCTTGCGCTTTTTGGAACGACGTTCATCGTTCAAGCATTCAAAATCCCCACGCCCTCTATGGAAGATAACCTCCTGGTTGGAGACCATCTGCTCGTTAATAAGTTCGTCTTCGGCGCGCGCGGGTCGATGCTGGACAAAGTTCTGCCGTTTAAAAATATTAAACGCGGCGATGTGATCGTCTTCAAATACCCGAAGGACCTCACGAAGCATTATGTGAAGCGCGCAATCGGGCTTCCTGGCGATCGGATCAAGATCGTCGATAAACAGGTATTCGTGAATGACGTTCCACTAAACGAGCCGTACAAGATTCATAAAGCGCCGCCGGGTTCATACTCCGATCCTTTCCGCGACTTCTTCCCCCCAAAGCCACATCCCGGCCGCGTTTATCATGGCGTCGATGAGGATCCTTACTGGTACGAGGAATACACCAAAGACAGTGAGATCGTGGTGCCTCCGAATCACTATTTCGCTATGGGTGATAAC
>QHXA01000496.1:0-1634 GCA_003222755.1 Acidobacteriota bacterium | reverse complement strand
CGCTACTGGGGTTTCGTCCCACGCGAGTTCATCGTCGGCAAGGGGCTGATTATCTATTGGTCCTACGAGACGGATTCGGACGAGTACCGTCGAACCGATGTTGTCGATCGCGTCCAGCAAATTACAGATCTCGTCACGAATTTCTTCACGAAGACGCGTTGGTCACGGTCGTTCAGGATCATTAGATAGCATGAAAAGAATTGGTCTAATCGGCATGGCTGGTTTCGCAGTGATTGCCATCGCGGGAGTCATTGTCTTGCGCACGATGGCAGCCAAAGAGGCAGCGACGTCTGTGGAAGTGTCTCCCAAAGCTGCAAAGTCGCTACAGCAGAAGATCGATGCGATCAAGGATTCCGAAGATAATCCGAAGCACAAGCGGGGGGCTTCGCGGGTGGAGCTGTTTGAGACGGAACTGGAATCATACCTGTTGTACTCCCTGAAGGAAGACATCCCTGCGCAAATCGATTCCGCCGACGTTCAGCTCGGGCAGGATACTGTGGGTTTAGACACTCAGATTACGTTCACCTCGAACGCGACCGGCAATCCCGTCGTCGATGCGCTGGTCGGTGGCACGCACAATTTATTTGTGAAAGGCAAATTGGTTGCGCAGGAAAGGCGAGGGAAATTCGACCTTCAGGACGTTCGGGTAGACGGCATTCCCGTGCCGAACATCTTGATTCAAAGCTTGATCAAAAGATACGTGAAGCCTAAATACCCCGACGTGGATTTGAATGAGCCCTTTGACATGCCATGGGGAATTGAGTCGCTCAAACTGGAACAGGGGAAGGCGACTGTCATTTATTAACCGGATTTCGCTGCCCGGAAGATGTAATTGATGTTGGATCTCTCCTCTGCCTTCAGATCGAAATTGAACCGGTAAAGCCGCTCTTTCAGATCATCCAGGTAAAAATATCCGAACTTAAGCAAACGGTCCGCCATGCGAATCCATAGCGGGGGCTTCCGCGGACCCAATGTGGTTTGGCACACGAAGTCACCGTGCGTTTTCAGCACCCGCGCAATTTCGCCGACGGCTTGATCTTGATCCCGGAATAATTGCAGAGCGCCGCAGCAGGTGACTGCATCGAAGGCTTCCCGCTTGAACGGCAGAGACAGTGCGCTTCCGCGCATGTAATACACGTTGCGCAACCGTTCCTTTGCCGTCAGCTTCACCGCGCGCTCGAGCATTTGCGGAGAGAGATCGAAGCCGACCACGATCGATTCCGGCGCGTGCCGCGCAATCCGCCGCGTGATGTTGCCCGGCCCGCAGGCTAAATCCAAAATCATTCCATGCCTGCGCTGGATGAGCGAAGCAATGCGATCCACATCCTTGGGGAACGAGTGTTTGCTTGCGATGAAGTATCCCAGCGGCCGCCACAAAGCTTCGTACATCGCAACGATGGGCGGAAACTGCATCAAATGTTGTATCGGCGTGACAGGTTCGGGATCGCCAGCATGAACATCAAGATAACCGTTTCGCACTGGAAAGACCGTCCTGCAGATTCGGCACGTCAGACGCCCTGGTCTGCCAAATTGATACTCAGAATCGTTGGAAGAAGTCCAAATGGGATTGCTTGCTCGACAGACAGCACACTGGAACGCAGCAAAAACCTCCGGCAGTTGGTCTAGCATTATCC
>QHXA01000495.1:3347-6832 GCA_003222755.1 Acidobacteriota bacterium | reverse complement strand
CACCGCCGCCACCACGTTGGCCGGCAGGCGGCACAGTGAGTAGTTGTTGGATGTTCGCTGGATTTGCGTGCGCACCCAGGATGTAGGCCGTGAATGTTGGCCAGCCGCCGCGCCTCTGGATGATCTGCGCCGGAAACTTCAGACCGTTGGCAGCATCGCGATAGTGGTTATACTCCGCCTCCACGAGCATGTCGCCGAAGATTGGGTTCTCCAGCCAGGTCTGGACCCTCTCAATGAGGTTTTGATTGTTGATGTAGCCGACGACCCGGTAGGGCTGTCCGCCTGGTGACTTTACCGGCGAGTTAAACGTAACGACCTGGTAACGCTTGCCGCCGACGGCGTCCGATTTCACCGTCGCGTTGTTCGCGGCCGCGCCCTTGAGGAATCCCCAAGGCGTGATCCAGATTTCGAGTTGCTGCGCCCATGCCATGTTCTGTGGTGTGATGTTCTGCTGACCGGGAGCAAGTGCTGCCGGCCCACCGGTCACCGGCACGGCGTAGGTCTGCCACGTCGCGCGTGATGCAGGCTGGGTGAAGTCGATGGCCCGGACGTAATCGTTTGCGGCCGTCATTGGCCACGGTTGGTTCGAATTGTTGTTCTGTCCCAGATTGCCATTCTGGGCGACGCCGTAATAATGAATGGAATTCAGTCCCTCGACGCCCATTGCCCTCGAGGCGCTGCTGATGACCGTCTTTGCATCCTGCGCTGTGGCTGTCAGTGTGAGCAACGCCAGCAGCGCGACGACGATCGTTAAT
The DNA here is from genome assembly GCA_003222755.1 of Acidobacteriota bacterium. Taxonomy (GTDB): domain Bacteria; phylum Acidobacteriota; class Terriglobia; order 20CM-2-55-15; family 20CM-2-55-15; genus 20CM-2-55-15. Next base: position 6,077 of record QHXA01000495.1, on the reverse strand, counting down.
TTTTTCGACATTGAAACCTCCTCCTACAGAAACGTAATACAGGTTAAATCCCGCGGGTCAGGTGCAATCCCGGCCTCGCGAGGGCACCAACATACTCCGCATCAACTTCAAAAATCAGCAATCGCCGATCAGCCATCGCCAATTTGTAACATCTATTTGCAATTAGCAATTTACGGAATGGCGATATTGCTATAGAAAATTGTGAATCGCGGATTAAAACAAACTGGGATCTGTCGTGTTGAGATTTACTTCTTGCCAGGGAAACAGTACTGACGCGTTCTGCAAGGACCTGGCCGCATTTATTGGTGAAAATTTATCGATACTATCGGAATACATCGGCGATATTCCGTGGCAGGAAAGGGAACGGCGGCTGGATCGTGGCGAGATCCAGGGGGTCGGATTTGCGGTCTTCCCTATGTCCGGAAGAAACATGACGAGCAATTGAACTTCAAGCTGCTCGCTGCGCCTGTCATAAAGCATCGACATTACGGTGCGGTGCCTGTTTACTACTCTGATGTTGTTGTGCACGCCGACAGCAGCTTTCGTTCTTTTGAAGATCTGTGGGGCAGAACATGGGCGTACAACGAACCAGGGTCCCATTCCGGTTACAACATCGTCCGGTATCATCTCGCGATCCGAGGCAGTGGAACCGATTTCTTCGGCCGCGTTGTCGAATCCGGTTCGCACCAAAGCTCACTTCGATGCTTCTAGAGCGCACGATTGATGCAGCCGCGATCGACAGTACGGTTCTGGAGATGGAGGCGGCGAATGATCCATCGCTGAGTGCCCAGGTTCGAACGATAACCATCCTTGGGCCGAGTCCCGCTCCACCGTGGATCGTGCACGGCTCTGTTCCAAGTGATCTCCGGAACGCTTTGCGCCGGGAGTTTCTTTGCATGGACAAAAACCCAAGCAACGAAGAAAGGCGATTCTGTCGGAAATCTTTACAAACTGCTCGAGTTAGGAGAAACCGCTGACATTAAAAGACATGGCTGGTATTAACATTTTGCTGCGCCGGAATTTGTGACGAAATTGCCGGAGAGCGTGAAAACGAGGGAAGCGTATTGAAACTCGGAAACGCGCTATTACTTAACAATATGGATAAGGTTGTAGAGCGAATAACCAAATGGTAGCTAAGTTGCCGATGTGAACTGATTGCTCTTAGTAAGGAGAACTAGCATGACGAAAAAATGTTTTGCCCTCTCTGCATCGGCAATGAAGGGGGTGAGCATATGAAAGCAATGCGTATAGTAGTAGCGACGTGCGCTGTTCTCGCGGCGACGTCGAGTGTGGCATGGGCCAATCTAGTTCTGGTTAGTCCAATTAACCAACCTGTTGCTACGGTGGCGGCGAGCTTCACTGACCTGGGGGCTCAAGGCTTCGGCGCTGCGCCGAGGATGTTGACCCTGCAAACGAACGGCGTCGAGACCGGCAACGTCACCCCAGTCGATGTCGTGCATGGCGACGCCGTCCCGGGTGCGAATAAATCCACCACCCCGACGCTTGCAACCTTGGGGTGGGACGCCGGTAATAGGGTCGGTATCGGCTTCAATTCCGATCAGACTGGTGGAACGGGTATCACCATGCAATCCCTGGTGCTGACAATTTTCAACGGCACGACCGCGGTCGGCTCCTTTTCACTGGCACCCTCGCTAACACCGCTTACCTTCACAGCGGCTGATCTGACCCTGCAACAGGGAAACGGCGCTGCCGTGTTCAACTTTGGCCTCAACGCTGCCGAGCAGGCGGCGTTCAACACGATCCTGGCGCAGCCCGGTTCGTCTGGCTTCTTCGCAGGGCTTTCGTCCCAGCTCGGTTGCCCGGCCGGTGCCCCTGCGGGCTGCCTGGTGTCGAACGATGGCCCGGATACCTTTATTGGGTTCAGGCAAAACATACCGGAGCCCGCGACCATCGTATTCCTCGGGTTCGGCCTACTGGTGGCATTGGGCTACGTCCACAACCGCAAGGTCAGAGCCTAAAAGACGAAACAAGGCATAGGTTCGCCAGGCTTGCACGAGAACCGGAACGGCAGCGCACCGTTCCGGCTTCTTTCCTGCATTACGCGACGCCGCGACAGTCCGGAAAACCCCGCAGATGGCTGCCGGGTACTTGCGGCATGCCCTTTGAAAGGCTTATCGTTATCCGGAATACGACTCGAAACACTGGTGGCGTACTAGTGAAGGCTTCAAGGACGTCATGAGCGAGGCGATCGCATATCTTCACGCCCGATTGTTTTTTGTATGGACGCCTTCCCCTTCGTCAAGATGGTTATAAAGCAAACTACTCATCATTCCTCACCGGTTCTTGAACTTTTACCGATGTGACCCGATGATTCCCGGATTCAGCGTGGTTGAAAAACCGAACGGGACAAACGGTTTCTTTCGGTTTGGATCTAGTGTCTGCTATGGGCATCCCCAACCTCTACGCCATGCGGTTTGGCGCGTTGGGATTCCGCTCATCGGTTCTGTATCGGAACACAGATTGGTTCCAGGATCTAAATTTTTCCTACGACCTGTCCGTGCCAAACGTCGGACGGCTCGAAGCGCAACGTGGCGGATGTTGACAGTTATGCCGTACTTCCTGCCGGGGGGTGTGAGCGAGCTTCCGTTGACCGCGGCTGAAGATCTCAACGGGCACAGGACATCTATAGAGAGTTGCTCGAGGAAGTCAACCGTTTCAGATCCGATGGCGGAGTTTGGGTGACCCTGCCTCGCGAGGTAGACCGTTTGG
>QHXA01000495.1:0-3277 GCA_003222755.1 Acidobacteriota bacterium | reverse complement strand
GCGAGCCCGCTTGGCCTATGCGTGCCTGGATGGGAACGGACTGACCTACGAATTAGAAGGGAGACAGCCACAAAAAAGCGCAAGACTCAAGACGAACCTTCGGGTGGTTTTGTGACTTTGTGACCTAAAAATGTCAGACGCTAGACGCCATACCTTCTTTGTCCTACTATCAGTGGCTTTGGTGCTTTTTGCGTTTACACCCATTCGCTGGTTAGCCGCCCTTTCGCTGAATTTGGGGAACAACCACCTATCCTACATTCCGACCGTTCCGTTCCTCAGCGCGGCACTGATTTATTGGAACCGGAAAAAGATATTTTCCAAACTGCGAACTTCCGCGCTGCCGGCGGCCACAGCTTTCATGATTAGTGTCGTGCTCTATTACGCAAGCCGCACTATTGGTACGCGGCTCGACGAAAATGATCATCTCAGCCTGACGATTGCAGCCCTCGTTGCGGCATGGCTCGGGATGTTCCTGCTTATGTATGGATCTGTCGCTTTCAAATCCGGACTTTTCCCTCTACTCTTTGTCGGCTTAATTATTCCGGTCCCCTCGCGGATCATGAACGCAATCGTCCACTTTCTCCAGAAAGGATCCGCTGAGACGTCGTCCTTACTTTTCATGCTGAGTGGCACACCAGCCTACAGGAAAGATGTCACATTCGTTTTGCCCGGTCTGACTATCGACGTCGCGGAAGCATGCAGCGGGATCCGGTCCACGCTCGCTATATTCATTGTGACTCTGATCGTGGCGCACCTGCTTCTCCGGTCGAACTGGAGAAGGACTGCTCTCCTGTTAGCTGTTGTCCCTATATCTCTGGTGAAAAATGCTGTGCGAATTGTAACCCTAAGTCTCTTGGCAATACGTCTGGACATGCGTTTCATGACCGGCAGTTTGCATCAGGACGGTGGCGTTCTGTTTATGCTGCTCGGTCTGTGCCTGCTGTATCCGTTCTTATTCTTGCTGCTGCGGTCCGAGGCGAAAAACGTCGATAGTGGAGTCCCATTATGAAAAAACTACTTTTCTCAATTGTCCTTACAGCAACGCTGGCCCTAGGCGGCGTTCTCGCCTATTCCATCTGGAAAGCGGCGCCTCGTACGGCGCAGGCGTACTTCGAGAGCGGAAAGAAGTACTACGATGAAAAGAAGTATCCCGAAGCTATGGTCCAGTTGCTCAATGCTATTGAAAAGGATGCCCGACACCGCGAAGCGCGGCATCTGCTTGCGCTCAGCTTCCTGGGCCAGCAGGATCTGGTCCGGGCGGCAGCTCAACTGAAGTCTCTTCTGGAGTATTACCCGGACGATGTGCCTGCGAGTCTGGAATTGGGCAGCATCTACTTGGCCGCGGGGCAGAATAACCCGGAAGGATTCCGTCAGGCTCAGGAAATCGCCAAAAAAGTCTTGGAGAAGAATCCGGAACACGTGGACGCCATCCTCCTCTCCGGATATGCCTCCGCCGGACTCCAAGACTATCGGGCTTCCGTTGATCTGTTCCAGAAAGCTCTCGCTTTGGATCCTCAAAATTTTTCCGCGTATGTGAGCCTCGGTACAACGCGAACGCGTCAAAAGAATTATCCAGAAGCAGAACAGGCATTCCTCAAAGCCCGGCAAATCAATCCGAAGGACAAAAGCCTCCTGATCTCGCTGGCGAATTACTATAGTGCCGTTCAACAGAAAGATAAGTCTGAGGCTGTATTCAAGGAGGCCCTTGCGCTCTATCCCGACGATAAAAGCGTCTACCTCGAGGTAGTCGACTTCTACAACCGGAACGACCGTCTGCCGGACGCGGAAAAACTCCTAGGGGACGTGCAGGCGAAGAATACTCAGAATCCAGAACCGTCGCTCATCCTCGCGGATCTCTATACCAGCAAGGACCGCCGGGCGGACGCGCGGAAGCTGCTTCTCGATCTAAAAGGGAAGTTCCCGAAGAATGTCGATGTGGCGGTGAAGCTGGCCCTGAATTTCTTGCAGGACCAGCCAGAGAGGGCGCGCACCGAGGTGGACCAGATCATGAAACTGGATCCCCAAAACCCCATCGGTCCTGTGCTACTCGGACAAGTCCAATTTCTGGTTGGCCAATATGACGCCGCCGAGGCTACTTTGGGAAAAGCTCCAGCCGTGGATAGTCCTTATCCCGAGGTTCACTTCTATCTGGGCAACATCGAGATCAGAAAGGGACATTTGGATCAGGCGATCTTTCATTACCAAAAATCGCTTGCCGTTAACGGAGCGTACGTACCGTCGAGGGTGGCTCTCGCGGAGGCGTTCTTCAACAACAGACGAGACGAGGATGCGCGTCAAGAAATCCGGAAAGCGCTAGATACAAAGCCGGATTATGCACCCGCGCTGCTTTTGAAGGCCGCCATTGATGGCGCCGACAAGAACAACAAAAACGCCGAGGAGGAGTTCACCCGCCTGGCAAAAGACCACCCGCAAAACGCGATCCTAAATCGCCAGATGGGACTCTATTACGAATCGCGCGGCAAAGCGGCCGACGCTGAAAAGAGCCTCGTGCGCGCCCTCGAGCTCCAGCCCGATTCACAACAGCTATTCACCGACCTGATGCTGTTCTATATCCGGCAAAAGCAGACGGGTCGGGCTATTGAGAAGATTAATGCGGTTCCCGACGACAAAAAGCAAGCTTCCCATTATGAACTGTTGGGACTTGCCTACGCTGAGTCCGGCAAGATGCAGGACGCCGAAACAGCGTATAAAAAAGCGCTGGAAAAAGATCCGGCCCGCAGTAACTCGGATATCTATCTTTATGGTCAATACATGAAGAGCGGCCGTACGGATGATGGCTTCAAGGTATTGGACGACCTTATCAAAAAGAATCCCCAAAATTCGAGCGCCTATGGAACGAAGGGGTTCGTACTCCAAGGCCAGGGAAAACTGGAAGAGGCGAAACGGAATTACGAGCAGGCCCTCCAGCTCAATCCGAATTTTGAAGTAGCCGCAAACAATCTGGCATATTTACTTACCGAACAGGGGACCGACCTCAATACTGCTTTGGGCTACGCCCAAACAGCCCGAAGAAGGCAGCCGGAAAACCCGAACTTCGCCGATACCTTGGGATGGGTTTATTACAAACGCGGTGACTATATATTGGCTCAGGACCAATTTCGATTCGCAATTTCGAAGGAGCCGAATAACGGAACCTTCCAATATCACCTGGCCTTGACCTACAAACAAATGAAGCGCACGAGCGACGCTGAAGCTGCCTTAAAAAAGGCCATCAGCAGCCCGAACGACTTCAAAGAAAAGAGCCTTGCCCAGGCTG
>QHXA01000494.1 GCA_003222755.1 Acidobacteriota bacterium | reverse complement strand
GGTAAAGCTTCAACGCGTCGATCGTTTCAGGCAATTCCACCCACAGAACATATCCTCCGGCAGGCCGCGAGATTTTTGTACCTTCCGGGAAATACTGGACTATGCCTTGACTGTAAAGCTGTACCTGGTTTGCAAGGGATCGGCGCAGCCCCCGGAGATAGCGGTCATATCCGCCAGATTGGATGAATTCTGCGATCGCGAGTTGTGGAAGCGAAGGTGAAGAAATGGAGCTGATGAATTTCAGTCGTGTCACCGTATCCAAGAACCGGCCGGGTTGGATCCACCCAATTCGGAAGCCTGGAGCCAGCACCTTCGAAAACGACGAGCACAGCAGCACTAGCCCTTCGGTGTCGAACGCTTTCGCTGTTTTCGGCCGGATGCCGTTGAACGCGATGTCGCCGTAAATGTCATCCTCGATCAGCGGCACATTGTGTTTTGTGATAAGGCCGACAAGATCTTTCTTATCACGTTCATCGAGAATGAACCCAAGAGGATTATGGCAATTCGTGACGCTGAAGCAGGCGCGCACGCGATGCTTACGGATAGCGCTCTCGAGCGCATTCAGATCCATGCCGCTACGCGGGTGGGTCGGGATTTCGATCGCCTTCATACCGAGCGATTCAATTATTTGAAGGATTGCAAAGTACGTCGGGCTCTCGATCGCAATCACGTCACCCGCACGAGCTACCGCGCGTAAGCCGAGATTCAACGCTTCCATTGCGCCGCATGTGATGACGACTTCGTTCGGAGAAAAGGCGCATCCATGACCGATCGAAAGCCGGGCGATCTGCCGGCGAAGCGGCGTGAGACCCATAGTGAAATCGCATCGGCTGCTGTGTGCCGGATTCTCTCGCGTAATCTCATGAATGATCCGATTCAATTTTCGATTCGGATAGAGCGAAGGACACGCCGAAGCCGCTCCGAGTGGCACCAGCGTGTGGTCGCCGATGGAATACATGACTTCCTTTAGAAGATCGCCGACCCCGATTTCTGTCGGAACACTTCGCGAACTCTGAAAATCAGGTTCCGGCACAAGCTGCGCAAATGGCACCCTGACGTAAAAGCCGGACTGAGGCCGCGGTTCGATCCACCCCTGATTCTCTAGCCAGAAATAAGCCTGCAATACCGTTGAAACGCTCACGCCTTGCTGCCGCTTCAGGCCGCGAATTGATGGGATTTTGTCGCCGACGCGAAGCGCGCCTTTGCGGATCTGGCCCTCGATCTGCCGCGCCACCCTTAAGTACAGAGGCAACCTCGACTGCCGCATTTCTTTCATGGCGCTTCCTACTGTACATCGAGGGTCAGATCCGGAACAGATTCAGATCGGAAGGAATTCAATGAGTACAGTTTTTGGCTGTGCCGGTTCGATCTCGCCGAAGCTGAATCTGTTCGCCGGCAGAATGGTTTCCTAATCTGGGTGCATGTTTACACATTCACTGATCTGGATGATGTTCACGCAATTCGCAGTAATCGAAGGGCAGGTGCGCGATGCAAGGACACACGGTGCGATTCCGCTCGCGAGAGTGGAGCTGTGGCATGCGCAATTACCGGTTGACGGCCAATACACGGACAGCGAGGGGCGGTTCCGTTTCGCATACCCCACCGGCGGTCGTTACATGATTTCTGCCGACAGTTCTGGATATGTACCTTCCGCAGTCGAGATCGACACCTCGCCGGCCAGGTCTGTCATTGACATCGAGCTTGTCCCAAACAAGCCATCGCCAACAAAACTGCAACCGGTGATCGGGGTCCGCGAATACCTTGTCCCCAAAAACGCCCGAAATGAATTTGATCGAGCGCGCAAGGAAGCAAAACAACAGAACTGCTCCAGAGCCATCCCGCACTTTGAAAATGGCCTTCGAATCTTCGACCAGGACGCTTCCGCACACAATGATTTGGGGAACTGTTATCGAAAACTTGGCCTGCTCGACCGTGCCGAAGACTCATTCAGGCAGGCCAGGGCCCTCAGCAATTCGGTATATGTTTCGTTGAACCTCGCGGAAGTATACACAGCACAGAAGCGATTCAAGGAAGCGGAGGCCGTTCTCCTCGAAGCTGTTCAGAGTCAATCGAACGCCGGCGATGCGTATTACGGACTCGCGCTCGTTTACTTCGAGCAAGGCCGGTTGGAAGATGCGGAACGTTCCGCGCTTCTGGTGGACCGATATCCTCATCAAATCCCTGACGTTCACCTGGTTCTGGCAGAAATCTACTGGCGGCAGCAGAAATCCGCCGAGGCAACGCAACAGCTGGAATCCTATCTGAAGGAAGCGCCGAACGGTACGCACAGCGAACGCGTGCGCCAGGTGCTCAAAGACCGCTGCGCGGTCCCAGCAAAAGCACCCGCGCAAAAACAATCCTGCATTCGTTGACTTTGGATTTTGTTTAAACGTAACATCGACAACAAATTTTCAGACCATTAGGTTGGAGGGTTAGTAACCGAATGCGAACCGTGTCTGTAGGGTCGACCATTGTGTCAGCGGGTCTTTTTTTAGCCATCATAGCGGCGTTTAGCCAGCTTGCAGCCGGCCAAGCGCCTGCTTATAGAGCGCCCCGGACAAAAGATGGCAAGCCGAACCTACAGGGAGTCTGGCAGGCCGTGAATGAGGCTAATTGGGATCTGGAAGGCCATTCGGCGGCTCCCGGTCCATTCTGGCAGCTCGGCGCCGAATTCTCCGTACCTCCAGGACTCGGCGTCGTTGAAGGCGGTACGATTCCCTATAAACCCGAGGCGCTGCAAAAGAAAAAGCAAAATTTCGCGAACCGCATGAACCTGGATCCGGAAATCAAATGCTACTTACCGGGCGTCCCGCGCGCGACGTATATGCCGTACCCATTCCAGATCATCCAGAGCACCAAACAAATCCTGATGGTCTTTGAGTATGCGGGCGCCCTGCGAACTATTTATATGGAGCATCAGGACGCGCCCGCCGACAGTTGGATGGGCTGGTCCAACGGGCATTGGGAAGGCGAAACGCTGGTTATCGACACGTCCGACTTCAACGACCTCAGCTGGTTCGACAGGTCAGGAAATTTCCACAGCGATAAATTACACGTTGTGGAGCGAATCACGGCGATGGGGCCGGATCATCTGAACTACGAAGCCACTATCGAAGACTCGAATGTATTCACGCGGCCTTGGAAGATCAGCATGCCGCTGTATCGCCGGATCGAGAAGAATGCACAAATCTTGGAATTCAAGTGCGTCGAATTCGCGGAAGATGTTATCTATGGTCATCTCCGCAAGGTGCCACTAGTCAAATAAGGAGGTCTCAAATGAACCGTCGATTTCTAGCATCACTGGGCGTGACGGCCCTGGCGATCGGGCTTGTGATCATATTGCTCGCGCCCCTATCCGCTGCCGGTCAGGCCCAGAAGGCTGTGTCGGCGCCCACCACCAAACCTGCCGCTTCGGCGAAACCGTGGACGGTACCGAAAACACCGGACGGGCAACCCGACCTTCAAGGATATTGGACGAACAACAGCTATACCCCTTTGGAGCGGCCGAACGGTGTGACGAAGGAGTTTTAAGGAATTGGTCGAAGCTGAAAAGAAAGCAGCCGAACGGGAAGAGGAACAAACGGCGCCCGGCACAGTCGCTGACGTGCACTACGACTTCACTCAGTTCGGCTTGGACCGCAGCCAGACGAGGCTCACAAACAACTTGCGAACGTCGGTTATTGTGGACCCGCCGAACGGAAAGCTTCCTCCCGTAACGTCTGAGGGCCAGAAGAGAGCGGCCGACCGCGCGGCCGAGAGGAAGAAACAAGGCGCTCAATATGATCAGGTTCAAAACATCCCGATCGGATCGCGCTGCGTCTGGATGAATGCCGGCCCGCCGATGCTTCCTCCAGGCTACAATCCTGCGTATGAAATCGTGCAAAGCCCGGGCTACGTGACGATCGCCATCGAGATGTTGCACGAGACTCGCGTCATTCCTCTAGACGGCCGGCCCCACGCCCCCTCGACAGTCCGTTCATGGCTTGGCGACTCGCGCGGCCACTGGGAAGGAGATACATTGGTCGTCGAGACGACGAACTTCAATGATAAAGTCGCGTTCCGCGGAGCCAGCGAGAACATGAAAGTGATCGAGCGGTTCACACGCACCAGCGACGACGCGATCCGGTATGAATTCACGGTTCATGACCCCTCAACATGGGAAATCCCATGGAAAGGCGAAATGCCATTCGTGAAGATCAATGGCCCCGTCTTTGAGCATGCCTGCACGGAAGGCAATTACGGCATCGCGAATACATTGGCCGGTGTCCGGGCCCAAGAGAAGAGAGACGCAGAAGCCGCCGCGAAGAAGGCGGCAGAAACCAAGAAGTAAAAGGAGACATTTCAATGCGAATTAAACTAGCTATCGCGGTTACCGGGGTTCTTCTGCTGCTGGCTGCAGTACCCGTATGGGCCCATCACGCGTTTTCCGCAGAATTTGACGTCAACAAACCGCTCACATTGAAGGGCACGCTGAGTAAATGGGAAATGATCAACCCTCACTCGTGGTTCCATCTCAATGTGAAAAACCCCGACGGAACGGTGACCGAATGGATGGTCGAAGGCGGCAGCCCAAACACACTGATCCGCCTCGGTGTGACGAAGAACACAGTCAAAATTGGAACGGAGCTTCTGATCGAAGGTTATCAGGCGAAGGAAGGCTCGAATAAAGCTGTCGGCCGAAATTTCGTCCTGCCGGACGGCACAAGACTGTTTCTGAGTCTCAGCGGTGCGGTTCCCGGGGGCGCGCCAGAGACGAAGTAACGTACTGTAGGGGCGGTCTATGACCGCCCACAGTCTCCCGGGCTGAGGGATATCGCGGGCGGTCATAGACCGCTTCGGCTTGGCTGCGGGGGCGGGTCTGGCAAGCCTGGCAGCGTCGATCGGGACGTTGACTTGCATCTCGCTGAGATCCGTCGTTGTCTGCCCGTTGGTCCAGGTTACGGTCCACTTAAACGGCATCTTCACGCCCGAAACGTCACGATAATCACTGTAGTCCATCTGCGTGGGAACACGGCCGACCGCTGTGTCGGCAAAGCGTACGACGCGAAGCAACAGACCGGATTGGTCGTCAAAATAGAAATTTACAGGAAGCTGCCGAGGATTAGTTCCCTGGAGCACACGGATCTCGCGATCATCCATGGTGGTCGCGGTGACTCGCCATTGCGCAAAGGCCTGCTTGAGCTGCGCCGGAAAAGAGAGCATCGCATCGAGCTTGACGCCTTCCAGATTTCCTCCGGTCAGCGGCAGTAAGGGCACGGGTTTGTCAGACCCCGCAATCCAACCCGCACGGCCATCATACACAGTAACCTTATCGCCGACAGACATGTGGACGATGGTCGAGCGCTGAGCTGGAGCTTTGGCAAAGATCTCCACTGGGACTTTGGTTTGTTCGGTCTCAAACCCGATGTACGTCCCCTTGCCCATGAAGCTGGTAATGCTCGCCAGACGCTGCGCGCCGCCGAGGGCCTGGAGGTATTTATCAAAAACTTGATCCGCGGAGGGACCTCCAGGAATGCGAACGAATTCAACCTCGTTTGGATCTTCGACAGGCGTGGCGTACTGCGCCGCAAGGTTCGGGACGGGTTTCGGCCGCAGATCGCCGCGATGACAGGTGTAGCAAGTTACAGTCCGGACGCCCTTGAAGTTCTCCTTGTTGATCGCGTTCACCAGCAGCATCATCCTGCGCGCAGTCGCTTTCAGCGGCGTCTCGTCGGCAAACCTCTCCCAGGCGCCGACGCTCTCCGGAGTGTGGCAATCAATGCAGTTCAGGCTTAGGGAGGCAGAAAACATACCCATCGTGTCCATGAATTCGTCCACGGGAATGCCTTTGAGAATCTGGACATTCTTGAAGACTTCTTCCGCCATCTGGGGTCTGGGCGCTTGGGCAGCCTGACCACTAAGTACTGCAGCAGCACCCGCCAGGCAAATGGCTATCGTTCCCA
>QHXA01000473.1 GCA_003222755.1 Acidobacteriota bacterium | reverse complement strand
TTGGCTGACGGTGTTTCCATCGAAGCGGCAACTAACGCCTTATTCGTCGGTTTTTCGAAAGGAAGAGAATCGATTTTTTGCAGAGAATCCTGGACCGGGCGGGGTACCGCTTGTTCCTCCCACGCCTTTCGGATCTGACGAAAGAATCAGAATAGATTTGGTTGGTTTGAAAGATGAACTGATCGCTGCCGTGCGACCGGCCATGATTGCTCTATTGGTTACGGTCGGCGTCGTATTGATGATTGCTTGCGCCAACGTGGCGAACCTCCTTTTGGCTCGGTCAGCGAGTCGACAGATGGAAATTGGGATTCGTGCCGCGTTAGGGGCTGGGAGAAACCGGCTAGTGGTTGATTCGCTGCAGTTCCGTTCGGCGCGTCAGTATTCTGTTTGACCCGGACGCAGAGAGTTCATCCGAAATCTGGCGCACATCCTGATCACTCCGTGACTTCTTTGCAAGACGCAAAGAAGTCACGGAGGAGGAATCTATCCGCCGTAGAGGTTCATGGCGCCACAGTCAGAATCACCGATATCGGGGTAAAACTGCCGCTGTGATCAGCGGCGTCTTGATGCGCGCGCACGCCAGTGAAAGTCCAGACACCAGTGGGAGTACCGGTCGGTATAGTAGGGGTGCGTGATGTTCCTGTTTGCCAGTTCGAAACCTCTTGATCAAAAGTGCTTCCAGGGGCGCGGAAGCGAACATCGAAAAATGTCTGGTCGGTGAGGTTCGTGCCGGAGAGCGTGACAGAGAAAGACGAACCGACGCGAACTGTCGGCGGACTCACGTTGAGACCAGTGACCGCTACCAGATTAGAAGCGCAGCTACTGTCCATGCTTAGCGCCCCTGCCGTACCGGTGAGGGTAGCCAGGCGGCCGTCAACGGAGGAATTGAGCGCGCAACTGATCCCGAACCCTTGATTTCGCACTTCGGTGTCGTTTGGCGGGTCAAGGAGACCAGCGCCGCCGCCAAGCTGAACGGCAGAATTCTGTCTCACCGTCACCCCATTCGAGCTGTTCGCGTCAACGCGGTTAGCCGCCAGAAGGGCATAGGATGCACCCCCCACGGAAACCCCAGGGCCGGCGTTGCCGCTGATGGTGTTTCCTGCGATCGAAGCGCCGGACGAGCGATCAAGGAGCACTCCCACCGCGCCGTTGTTCTGGATCACGTTGCCCCGAAGGACCGGATCGGCGGGGTCCAGAAACCCGATGCGGGCGAATGAAGCTTCCGTCACGCGGATCCCGGCGACGGGGTTGAACTGGATCGTGTTATTGATGATTTGCGCGTAGCTTCCGCCCTGGGCGATGTTGACCCCGTCTCCGGACCCGGGCTGGCCCCCGATACCGGTCTCCTTAATGGTGTTACTGTCGATGACCGCCGTGCCGCCCCTTATCACGGTGACGCCGGCGCGCCCACCGGTGATGGTAAATCCTCTAATCGTGATGCCCCGTCCCAGGACCACGATCGTGGGCGGTCCTGGCAGGCGGCCGTGGATGGTCGCTGCCCCCTGCCCATCCAGCGTGATCCGCATGGCCTCCTCGCGAATCACCACGTTTTCGGCACAGAAGCCGCTCACCACGATAGTGTCCCCCGGCCGGGCCTGGTCGATCGCGGCTTGAAGCCGCTGTCCGCCATCGCAATTGACCGCCACCGTCTCCGCTCGCGCGACGCTCGTCGACATCAAGACGACAACCGTCATTGCAAGCAAACGTTCAAAGTATTTTCCCATACTCCCTCCCTTTCGTGGTTCAACGTGTATGTCACCAAGGTGAGTAGCGAAAGTACTTTACGGTAGGGATAGCGGTGTGTTTACGGTAAACCGATCTTCTTCAGCAGAGCCGTGAACCGCGGATCGGCGCGCAGGCCATCAAATCGAAAATCGACCGGAATGCTGTTCAACCACAAACTGCGCTCCCGGTAAGCTCGGTCCAGCCAGGCCATGGCCTGTTCGTTCTTTCCCAAGCCCATACAAACCGTAGCGAGGTGAGTAGGCGAGACGTACTGCTGCCTGGACTTCTCCTCCAACTCTCGAAGTATCTTCTCCGCCTCGTTCTTCGCGCCCATGGCTGCCAGGGCATATCCGAGCGACGCCAGCACGCGGTGCTCCCGCCCGGACAGGGCACTGCCTTTTTCCAGCGCTGCTACTGCTTCCGGATAAAGCCGCTTACCTGTGAGCGAGGCGCCCATGATGGAGTACGCCTGATCTCTTCGCGGGTCCCGCTCGACCACCTTCCGGGATTGCGCCACCGCCTTGTCGAATTCATGCCGGTCCATGTAGATCCTGGCCAAAGACTCTCCGATATCGGACGACAGCGGGTCCGTTTCCAGCGCACGCTGGATCTGAGGCAGGCCCTCGTCCGGTCTTCCGGTCCGCACGAGGTAGAAGGCATAGTTTCGGCGCGTCACTGCATCGTTGGGATTGAGTTCGAGGGCGCGCTTGAACTCTTTCTCTGCCGCTGGATGGTCCCAATCGTAGCCATAAAGGATCTGCGCGAGCGCTCCATGCGCCTCCCCCAACTCTTCGTCGATCTCCAGCGCGTTCTTCGCCGCCTGCCTCGCTTTCGCTATCGCCTCCACGGAAGGTAGTCCATCCCGGAAACTCAATCGATAATACGCATACGCCACGCCTGCCAGAGCGGGTGCATAACGGGGATCGAGCGCCAGCGCCTGCTCGAAATACTGGATCGCCATCTTCTGCTCGTCGGAGCTGGGGACGTTGAAGTGGTAGCGGCCCTGCAAATAGAGGCGGTACGCGTCGGGGTTGTCCGTGTATCGCTTTGCGAGGCGCAGCTTCTGGCCGTCTGGCAGCCGGATACGAAGTGCGCTGACAATCGCTTGTGCGATTCCTTCCTCGATGGCAAACACATCTTTGATCTCTCGATCGTAGGTTTCGGACCAGAGATGGTATCCATCCGCCACATTGATGAGCTGCGCGGTTACGCGCAGGGCGCCGCCGGCTTTTCGCACGCTCCCTTCCAGCACATTGGCTACATTGAGCTGCGCACCAATCTTGCGAATATCTTCGCCCTTCCCTCTGAACTCAAAAACCGATGTCCGCGCCACCACGCGCAGCCCTTCCAGCTTTGCCACCTTCGTGATGATCTCTTCGGTCATCCCGTCGCAGAGGAACTCCTGGTCCTTCTCCTCGCTTATGCACACAAAGGGAAGCACGGCGAGGGAGAGCCCCTCACCGCTGGGCTGTTTTGTTCGCGGGTCCCGGGCTGCCCAGTAAATGGCGAGTCCCAGCGCGAGGCCCGTTGTCACCAGCGCGACGGCTTTCCACCAACGCCCCCGCCGAGCCGGCGCAGTTGCCTCCCGCATCTTGAAGATGGGGACGTAACTTCCCTTGGGGTATTCGATGATGAAGGGATCCTCTCGGCCCTGCGTGGTGTAATACTTTTCCAGTCTGGTCCGAAGGTTGCCCGCCTGGACCCGAACGATAGGATTTGTCCGCGGGTCGAAAGACTCGTCGTGGCCGAAAACTTCGACGCCGATCAAATATTCCTTGATATGGTCAGCCCGGCCCTCGAGAGTTTGCTCGAGTGTAAACTGAAGAAAACGCCTCAGCCGTTCGGATGCGGCGAAAGGTGCACTCGCAAGTATCTTCGCCGCTTGAGCTCGCACTGATTCGGAGGAGATATGCGGATAAGTCCGATCAGGACGCGTTCCCACCAAATCCCCCCTTGGATGGACTTGCAGCTTAACTCAATACACTGCTGCCCGCAA
>QHXA01000472.1 GCA_003222755.1 Acidobacteriota bacterium | reverse complement strand
CTACCAGACGGCACCTCTCGCCGTCGCCTCGACCGGCTCTCCAATCGCCTCACCAAAATAGTTCTCGAAACGCGCAAACTCCGCACAACCTGAAAACGGGCAGAGATTGGCCGGTTATGTCGGCATTCCGGTAATTGAACGGCCGGGCCATCCAAGGTATAGCGTTCCGCGGGCCTTCAAGTCACTCTCGTTTGAGCGCAGTAGCCGGATCGATATGGGTGACACGGCGAGCGGGAAGCCAGCAGGCTATAACTGCAACTCCAAGCAAGACCGTGCCAACGACAGCGAACGTCGAAGGATCATCCGGCCGCATTTTATAAAGAACGCTGGAAAGGGATCGGCTCAGAACCCAGGCTCCGAGCAGTCCCAAAGCTAAGCCGACCAGCGACGCGGTCAGGCCGCCGTGCGCGGCGTTGCGCATAGCCGCCGCCGGTGTGGCCCCGAGAGCCAAACGTAAGGCGAGGTCTGGAGCGCGGCGTTCCACGTTGTATGCGACAACGCCAGCAATGCCTACTGCTCCCAACAATAGAGCCAGGCAGGCGAACGACGTCAGCAGTGTTGTCTGGAGCCGCGACCTTTCTGCATTCGCGTCCAGAATGGCGTCCATTGTTTGAATATTGAACAGCGGTTGGAGCGGATCGATTCGCTTGACCCTCTCTCGCAGAGCGCGGACCAAATTTGCAGGTTCTGTTGTAGTGCGAACGGCCAGAGTGAGTGTTGAGAGAAAGAATGGCCGGAAATACATCGCGGGTTGCGGTTCCGCGCGGCGATCGGTCATTCTGACATCGCCGACAATGCCGACGACCGTGAATACCTGACCGTTTCCCAGTCTCACTTTCCGGTCGATAGGGTCGCTGCCGTCGGGCCACAATCGACGCGCAAGACCTTCGCTGAGGACGATCGCTTGTCGTTTCGAATCACTGTCCTCGAAGAGACGGCCGCGCCGCAACGGTATGCGTAGCGTCCGCAGGTACCCCGCATTCGCCATTCGCCACGAGGCTTGAATGCCTTGTTCCGGCACGTTCGCCGGTCGTTCGACCGGAACAATCGGCATGCTTGTATTGCCGCCGCTCATGGGAATGCCGCTCGTTAGTCCAACGGAAACGGTGCCGGGCAATGCCTGAATCTCGGAAAGCAGATTCTTGTAGAACGCCTCGGCCTTCTCCTGTGTCGCATACTTCCCATGCGGAAGATTGATGCTCGCGGTGAGAAGGTGATCGGGTTGAAATCCCACGTCGACATGCTGCAAACGCGCAAAACTTTGAATCAGGAGCAACGCTCCGACGACGAGCATCGTCGCCACTGCGATTTGCGCTCCCACCAACACCAGCCGGAGCACCGCGCCGGCGCTTCGAGTCGTTCCGCGCCCTCCTCGCTGCAATGTCGTCAGTACATCCGCGCGCCATGCCGTCCACGATGGCGCAAGCCCAAACAGAACGCCAACGCTCACGGTCAATCCGAAAGCAAACGCGAGCACGGGCCAGTCCACTGTGAGATTTGTGCTTCGCGGCAATTGATTCGTCACCCGCGATGCCAGCCATCTCACAGCTCCGGCGGCCACCAAAACGCCAAGTCCTCCTCCGATCATTGCCAGAACGAGGCTTTCCGTTGTCAATTGGCGGATCACACGTCGACGCCCGGCTCCGAGCGCCAGCCGCACGCCGAACTCATGGGCGCGCGCCGTCGCCCGCGTCACCAATAAGCCGGCGACATTCGCACACGTCGTTAGAAGCAATAGACCAACCGCCGCAAGCAGGACGTACAGATTCGTGCGGGAATCGCTATCGACGATCCACTCTTTCACCGGCGTCAAGCGCACGCGCCAACCCTCATTCGATTCCGGAAATTCCTTCTCCAGTCTTGCTGCGATGACATTCAATTCGGCAGCCGCAGCAGCAAGACTCACGCCACTGCGCAATTTACCCAGGACCGTTATCACGTGATTACCGCGATCCTCCTCGGCCGGATTTGGTGCGAGCGGCCCCCATAGATCCACGCGTGTCGTGTAGCCTACATCCTGTGGGGCGATGCCGACCACAACTCGCGGTGCAGTGTTCACCAGAACCGTCCGGCCGATAATTGCGGGATCGGCGCCGTATCGCCGCCGCCAAAGGTCTTCGCTCAACATCACGACGTCATTTCTGCCAGGAATGTTTTCTTCAGGTGTGAACGCACGGCCTGCGACGGGTGTGATGCCAGTCATAGTCCAAAAATGTTCTGACACAGCGGCGCCGAGAATGCGTTCCGGTTCGCCGTCTCCAGTCAGATTAACCGACCCGTTTCTCACCGCTGCGAGAGCATCAACATTTCGAGATTGCTCCTCCCAGGAAAGGAAATTCAGAACGGATGCAGAGAAGTCGGAAATTTCAAGCGACTTGTTCGTTTCCGATATCCGAACCAATCGATCGGGCTCGGTAAACGGAAGCGGACGCAGCAGGACCGTATGCACGAGACTGTATATGGCTGTGGTCGCACCGATACCTAACGCGACCGTCGTGAGAACCGCCGCAGCGAAGGCCGGCGTTTTGCGCAACCCCCGGAGGGTGTATCGAATGTCGTTCATCAACATATAGAAGTGTTCTCCTGGAGCAGTTGCCAACGTGTCTGCGAACACCGAAAGCCAGAGCAGCGCGCGCCGCACACGCCGGGGCTCATCACGTCGGCGCCGGCGGAATGCCGCGCGCATCTCGCGTTCATACTCTTCTCGAAAACCGGACGGGTAAAGGCGCAGCAAAATGGCGTAGAACCTGTCCGGCTTCATGATTATGTGCGCTTGGGAGCCAATCCGGCCTGCCGCGCAAAAGCGAGGGCTTGCTGTAATCGCCCCGCCTCTGCTTTGGCGACTTCGCGGCCCATATCGGTCAATCGGTAATATCGGCGGCGCTCGTCGTCGTCTTCCGGATCCGGACGTTCATCGAGTTCGATGACGAGACCCTGATCGAGTAAACGCCGGATGGTTGTGTATAGAGTTCCCGGATTCAGCTTGAGGCGTCCTCCGGTGCCGGCCGCGACATCTTGCATGATCGCGTATCCATGCCGGTCCCCATCGGCCAAAGCCACAAGGATGTGGAACGCTGCCGTCGGCAAGGGCAACAACGACTCTGTGTCGAACTTTAATTGGCGTGGCATGGAATTGACTATATTAGCTATAGATATATTTGGTCAAGATACAAAACACCGCTGATACTGCTTCGCGA
Organism: Acidobacteriota bacterium; assembly: GCA_003222755.1. GTDB lineage: Bacteria > Acidobacteriota > Terriglobia > 20CM-2-55-15 > 20CM-2-55-15 > 20CM-2-55-15. The sequence goes on along the minus strand of QHXA01000472.1, from coordinate 250 downwards.
GGGGTGAATTGGCTTTATCGAAGCCCTTATCGTCGGAGCACTGGTCACACGCGTGCGGTGCCGACTGTCAAAGGTTGCGTTCAGCACTGGGCCGGTGTATCTTTTCAATCCACGATACAAATTTTCATGCGACACGAGGAGCCGGATGCACACGCGTCACAAAAAGATTTCCGGTATCGCCGGCGGCGGAAGCCAATGGCGAGGTGAGCGGGCGCGCATTCGGTTCTGATCCGGTGAGCCCGCTCGAAGG
>QHXA01000471.1 GCA_003222755.1 Acidobacteriota bacterium | reverse complement strand
TCAGCAGCAACTGAAGGGCTTCGACAATGGGCGCTTGATCGTCGGCAATCAGAATTCGGTGCGATTCCATGCGGACCCTAAGAGCGTTTTACATTCCAACTGTAGCAGCGGTCTATGATCGCCGACAGTTCAACAGGTTGCAGGTCGCCGGCGGTCATGGACCGCCGTTACAGTTGTTCACTGGCGCGAACATGCGTCCCACAACCGGACAGCGCGAGTTGCGAAATTCTACTTACCTCATTGATAAAGCAGCTCTTGAGGAATGGCGCATGACATGCCAAAAGAGCCGGTATGCTGAACGATTTGCGCTACGCGGTTCGCACGCTTCGCCAGAACCCGGGATTTGCTCTGACCGCCGTCATTTCGATCGGGCTCGCGATTGGCGCGAACTCGGCGATATTCAGCTTCGTTGACGGGCTTCTGTTCCGGCCACTGCCTGTCCGCGATCCCGCGCGCGTGGTCAGCCTTCGGTCAATCGCGCCAAGCTCGAGCGCATCGTCATTGGCGGAGACAAACACGGAAATCTCGTACCCGGATTTCGTGGACTTTCGCGAGACGAGCCGTTCGTTTGATGGATTGATCGCGTATGACCTGCGAGGTGTGGGTTTCGCGCGGGGTGAGCGCAATCAACCCCAGGTAAAGCTCGGGTATCTCGTCAGTGGAGATTTCTTTCGGACCTTGGGCGTTGAATCCTCTCTAGGACGAATGTTTACATCCGAAGAAGATGCAGTTCCTGGACGGGACGCGGTGTTGGTATTGGCGCACGATTTCTGGAAGCAGGAATTTGACGCGGACCCTGCCGCGGTCGGAAGTCACGTCCGATTAAACGGTATCGATTTCACGATCATCGGCGTAGCGTCTGAGCATTTCAGCAGCATGGACCTGTTCATACGGCCGACGTTCTTCGCACCGATGATGATGGCTTCACGACTGGATCCCAAAGAAGACATACTCCATCGTCGTGACCTTCGCACGATTGCCGTCAAAGGCAGATTGAAGCGCGGGGTCACTGTCCAGGCAGCGAACGCGGAAATCTCCGCCTTAGCGAAGTCACTGCAAGAATCCTATCCGGTGACCAACAAAGGATTCGGAGCGGCAGTGCGCAGTGAACTTCAAATGCGTCTGGATCGCACACCCTCATACGGACCAGTCGTCGTTTCGTTGTTTACGCTCGTGGCGGTCGTGCTAGCCATCGCGTGCTGCAACGTGGCCAACCTGATGCTCAGCCGAGGCCGTGCCCGAGTTCGCGAAATTGCTGTGCGGCTTGCCATTGGCGCCGGCCGTGCGCGGCTGATGCGCCAACTCATGGTGGAAAATCTCGTTATCGCATTCTGTGGCGGCGCAGCAGCTTTGTTAATCGCGCAGTTTGCGGTTGAATTCTTTTCGACGCTTGAAGTCGTCGGTGACACTCCGATCCAGCTGGATATCACTATTGATCATCGGGTCCTGGTGTTCACATTTCTGATCGCAGCCGGCAGCGCGGTTTTGTTCGGCTTGATCCCCGCCCTCCATTCCACAAACGCCGACGTCATTCCTGCGCTGAAAGCGGGAGCATTGGAGCAACGCCGGAAGCGTTTCTTCGGCCGCAGCGCACTAGTGGTCGCGCAGATTGCCGGATCGATGGTACTGCTGCTGGCCGGCGTCGGCGCGTATCGGGATTCCGCCGGCTTAATCGCACAGCGCGGCTTTCGCACAGATCACCTGCTCACGCTGAGAGTAGACACTGAAGTCGTTGGTTATACGTCGCAGCAGTCGCAGCAGTTTTACAGAACATTGAGTGAGCGATCTCGCGCGTTACCTGACGTTCAAGCGGTAGGTTTGACCTCCTCCGTGCCTCTGACCACCACCCTTCGGCAAGAGGCTGTCATACCGGAGGGCTATCAATTCCCAGCCGGCCAGAAGAGTGTCAGCGTCATGTCGAGCACTGTGGACGACGATTATTTCGATACGCTTGCAATCCCGATTCTGCGCGGCCGACATTTTTTATTGAGCGACAACGAAGATTCGCCACGTGTCGCCATCGTCAATCAGGCTTTCGCGGACAAATATTTTGCCGCCGATCCTATCGGGAAGCGGATCCGGTTGGAAAATGAAACTGGGCCATGGGTTGAGATTGTGGGCATTACTGCAACCGGTAAATACCTATCGGTCGCGGAGCCACCAACGGGCTTTCTTTACTTACCTGTTAGTCAACATCCAGAACAGCGTTTGACTCTGCTCGTGCATTCTTCGGGTGATCCAGCGAAGCTAACCGGACCGGTACGTGAACTCATTCGCTCCATTGATCCGAATGTGCCTCTCCTCGCAGTCCGAACCATGGATGACGTCTTTCAACGCAGTACTGTGCGTCCCATGCAAGTTCTTATTACCGTATTCGGTGCCACGAGTCTGATGGGGCTGGTGCTAGCTGTTGTCGGTCTATATGCAGTCGTTGCTTATCAGGTGGCGCGCAAAACACGCGAGATCGGGATCCGTATCGCGCTCGGAGCCGAACGTCCTCGGGTGATGAGAATGATTTTGAAACACGCCGCTGGTATGGCCGTGACAGGCGTAGCCATCGGACTGGTATTGAGCTTCGCGCTGGTCGATGCGCTCTCGGGCGGAGGCCAGCGGCCTCAGCCACTGAATGTTTTAATCTTGATGGCGGTGACGCTTGTATTGCTCTTGACGACGCTGTTGGCCGCCGCGATCCCCGCGCGGCAGGCAATGCGAATCGATCCGCAGGTTGCGTTGCGGCAGGAATAGGAACACATCATGCTGAAAGAGATGCGTCACGTGCTTCGAAGCCTCCGGCAAAATCCCGGCTTTGCGGCGACAGCAATCGTCTCGATCGCGCTGGCAATCGGCGCGAACTCGGCGATATTCAGCATGGCGGATGGGCTTCTATTACGTCCGATGCCAGTTCCGGACTCGTCGCGAGTGGTGAGCATTCGCGCCCGTACGCCGAGCGGAAATTTCAGCAATCTGTCTTATGCGGATTTCTTGGACTTTCGCGAGAAGAGCCGGTCGTTTGATGGTCTTATGGCTTACGATCTGGTTCCAGCGGGGTTCGCCAAAGACGCACAGGCACAGCCGCAGCTAAAGATGGGATATCTCGTAAGCGGCAATTTCTTTCGGGTGCTTGGGATTGAGCCGCATCTGGGCCGCC
>QHXA01000502.1 GCA_003222755.1 Acidobacteriota bacterium | reverse complement strand
CAAAGGCCGGATGTGTAAAGCCATGCTTTGGGCCAATCGCAACGGCGTTATGTATGTGCTGGACCGGACCACGGGCGAGTTTCTGCAGGGAAGGCCGTTCGTGAAGGTCAACTGGATGGACGGCTTCGATGAAAAAGGCCGGCCGATCCGCGTTCCCGGCAAGGTTCCCGTTGGAAGCGGCGGCGACGGTACACCCATCATGCCGACCGTGCTCGGAGGAACCAACTGCTATCCGCCTTCCTTCAGTCCAAAGACTGGTCTGTTCTATGTCTCCGCCTGGGAAAACTCAAAGTCCGGCGGAGGAGGACAGCGAGGCGGCGCCAACACCACGCCGATGGCCGACACCGTTCTTGCACCGAACGTCAAGACCGAGGAAGAAGGCTACGGCGTGGTCCGGGCGTTCGATCCAAGAACTCTGGAGAAGAAGTGGGAATTCAAGATGAACGACATCACCTGGGCCGGAGTTCTCACAACCGCTGGAGACCTTGTGTTCAGCGGCGGGCGTGAAGGATATTTCTTCGCCCTCGACGCCCGGAATGGAACGCTGCTCTGGAAAGTCGCTTTGGGAGGCCATGTCAACAGCGGCCCAATGAGCTATGCCGTCAACGGCAGGCAGTACATCGCGGTCGCTGCCGGGCAGTCGCTGTTTGCGTTCGCGCTGCGGCAGTAGAAGAGGAAGGACGATGGCAACGAAAGAAGTGGGTCGTAACGTCGCGCACCGTCCGCGCTACGCGCGCGCAGTCTGTTACGTGAGCGACGCCGCGTCTGTCATGATGGGCGGCCAGAGCCGTCAGAACGTGAAACGGCCGACAATAGTACCTTGACGCGAGGCCGGCGTCGATGGGGCCGACGCCGTGTTGATAAACCCGAAACCGGATGCGACTTTGCCGTCCACATGGCCGGTGGCGTCCGCTGGCAGCGTGATGGTTTGTCCGTTAAGCGTATATGTCCGGCTGCCCGACGCATTCGTCGACGATGGATTCGGGAATCGTGCGCGGTTGAAAATATTCGTGAATTCCGCGCGAATATTGAAGCTGCTTCCTTTCTCCCCAAGCCGGAACGTTCGGCCGATCGCGAAGTTCTCCTGCGGTTGCCGCTGCTGCCGGTAATCCGTGTAATATGCGGCGCTTGTGCTGAACGTGCCCGGCGCAGGATCCGACCACGCTTTCGGGTTCAGCACGAATTCCTTGTTGGGATCAAAGCAGTGGCAATTGAGGTTCTTCAGGAATAGCGGCTGACCCGGTACCCGGTTCGCATAAGTCAGGTTTGTCCCTGTCTGCCGCAGCAAGATGGAATTCAGATTGTTCTGTGCAGAAGGCGCCTGGATCAACAAGCCGCTGGCGTAAATGCCGAACACGCCGATAGTCCAGTCGCGAAGCGTGTACGACAGAGCCTTGTTGCCCTTGAGCGCGGGCACCGAGTAGTTCAAAGCGATGTTGTAGATGAACGGCTGATCCAGATTCGAGAGATACTTGTTCGCGTCCCGCTTGAAAATGTCATTGGTGGCGCCGCCGCCCGTTCCCGGCACGACGACGTTGCTGGGCGAACCCATCGCCAGGTTCTTCGACCACGTCAGATTACTGGAGAAGGACAGGCCATTGGACAACCGCTTCGTGGCTTTCAACTGCAACGAGTCGTACCACGTCTTTCCCAATGGACACCAGAGACACGTGATGCTGGTGAACTGCGGAAATGACCGCAGTGACTGCGCTAGTGTATTGCTGAGTGGATAGCCGGAATACGGAGCCTTGAATCCGCGTGCGATCACCGCCGGGTTGTCGAGCCGTGACGTGAGCAGAGTCCGGTCATTCGCACTGTTGACGTCCAGTCCAACTGCCGCAAGCCGCTCCGGCGTGTTCGTATTTACGTCGACCAGACCCGGCGAGTTCCACCACACACCGCGATTCCCAACGTAGGCGGCTTCAACGACAAGGTTCTGCGAGATTTCACGCTGAATTCCGATACTCCATTGCCATTGCCTGGCTGGGCGGCCTGCATTCCGGTCGTACCAGACGGCGGGCGCTTGTTGCCCGGCGTAGCCCGGCTGTGGATATTGTCCGATATCGTAATTCGGAAATGGCGGCGGCGCGAACGGTATGCCGTCGCGCAAATTCATCACGGGCTCGCCGAATCCCGGATTCTGGACCGGCTGTAACGCCGTGAGTCCGCCTTGCGTCGCGCCGTTGGAATCTCCAGTTCCCGAGTAAACAATTCCCAAACCGACGCGGAGCACCATCTTCGGTGCGAACTGATATGCCGCAGCCAGGCGCGGGCCGAACGCGAACGGATAGTTCTGGGCAAATGCGCAGTTGCAGCGTCCCGGACCGTACCCTTCAAATATCACCGCGCCCGGTAAATTTCCGGCAGCAGGGTTCAGCGTGGACGGCGAAAACTGCGCGAGCCGGCCGTGTTGCTCTTTCAGATACGTGGAATAGTCCCACCGCAGGCCGTAATCCAACGTGAGCTTACGCGTGACCTTCCATGTGTCTTGAGCAAACAGTCCAATTTGGTGTTTCCCAAGACGGATCGTATTGGGAGGCGCAACCCGAACCGTATTGACCGCGCCCAAGAGGAAACTCGCGTAGGGAAATCCCACTGTAGCACCGCTGACGGCTTGATTCTGTGGAGCGAGATACGGCTGTCCGGTTTGGTTCACCGAAAACGTGTACGTACCTCCCGTGCTGGAATAAACCGTGGATGAATTGCTGTCGAAGCGCGCCTCTCCGCCGAATTTATATGTGTGATTGTCCTTGGTCCAGGTGAGACTGGTGTTCGCAGTCGGTTTCTCATAGAGCAGCGGGTGCCGGTTATTGGCATTGCCTGGACCGAGATTTTTCACGCCGCCCTGCGAATTGCTCAAGCTCTGAAATGAGGGGAAAATCCGATTGACGGTGGCGCCCTTCAGGCCAAGATTCTTTTCAATGTCGTAATTGACTGTGCCTGGATCATCCGTGAAGTAATCCGTCTGGTATCCGGCGCCCAAATGGAAAAGTGCCGTTGGAGTGAGTGTGTAGTCAAAGTTCAGACGCTGGACGCGGCCCGTGATGAACGTTCCGATAGCGGCGGTGACGGGCTCAGGCAGACCATCCGCTCCCCCAAGCGGTGTCGCATACTGGCTCGCTGTCCTGGTTTGCGACCAGTAGTACGACAACTTCGCTTTCGCACTCAGGTTGTGGTCCGCCTTCACGGCCGGAATGTCTGTCACCCGCTGGCTTCGGAACGGATATATGCCGTTGTTGACCAGACCCGGCTGGTTGGGAAGCGGAATCATGGACTGGATCTTCAAAGCCACCGGGTCCATGCGCTCCTTTGGAATGAAGTTGTTTGGAAAGGGATCTCGCACGAGCCGGCCCTGCGGATCACCGGTTGCCACCCTGGTTGTGGCCGGATCGTAAATCGTTCCCTCCAACATCGGGCGGCCAAGCGGGTCATTGCCGAGTGATCGCGTCGTTTTGGCCAGACTGAAATCACCATCACGATAGGCCTGAATGGGCACGGTATTCGCAATCGTGTTGATGATCTGGTTGTCGCGATACTGCTCCCAGTTAAAGAAGAAAAATGTCTTGTTGTGGCCGTCGTACAGCTTGCCCAGGTTGACGGGACCACCGACCGTAAAGCCGTAGTCATGCCGGCGCACTCTGGGCCTTGCATTGTTGCTGACCCACGGCGCCGCGGCGTTGAGCGCTTCGTTGACCGCGTAGTCGTAGGCGCTGCCGTGATACGAATTCGATCCCGACTTCACG
>QHXA01000501.1:479-4227 GCA_003222755.1 Acidobacteriota bacterium | reverse complement strand
AACTCCCGGATGGGGATGCGAGACGCGAGTTCCGCCATGCCTCCGAAATGATCACCATGCCAATGCGTGGTGATCAGATGATCGATCTGCTTGAGTCCCGCATCTTTTGCTGCAGCCATGATGCGGCCTGCATCGCGAGCAGCAGCAGCGCCCGCGTTCCCAGTATCGATGAGAAGCGACTCGCCGGAAGGTGATATGAACAGTGTGGCGTTGCCTCCCTCAACATCGACGACATAAATATCCAAGGTCCTCGACGTCCGGTTTTGGGCAGGCGCGCCAACAGCAAGAAGCACTGTCAGGACAATCGTCGCACGCATCGTAACCTCCTGGCCTGGCACAAATACAAATTGAAGATGGCCTACTTTATCAAATTCCTCCGGTGACTCCCGGACATTCTCAAACGGGCTTGGATAATGCCACGCACTTGCTCAACAATGGCACAAGGCGGTGAACACGTTGAAGTTTAGCTTTCCGATTCTTCTAGGCCTTTGGATGGTGAGTCAGAGCGCCGGCCCTTCGCGCGTGTCTGATGCGGTGTACGGGCAATTGCGTTCTCTTAAAATTAATGGCGAAACCGCTCCCGCCAACGGCCTTACGATCCACCGCGATGCCGCAACATTTATTTTCAATCGGGGCGAATTCCACTTCACCGAACCCGTGCAGGGCAAAGTGGTGGCTGCCGTCTTCATCGGAGATGGAGAGTTCCGGCTGGATCCTCCGACAGCCGTCGAAAAGCGCAATCTGGAAATCTTCGTGAAGGACGTGCCTCTGGCCGAGCCGTTTTCGGAGTTGGTGTGCCATTTCACCGACAGCACTTATCAGGAGATCACGCACGGCGTTTCCTTGAGCAAAGGATCGCCAAGCCAGAAGGCCTCTTCGATACTGGAAGACCGAATGGGTCTGTTGCGCAAGGGAAGAAACTTTTCAAAGCCGAATATCGCTATAGATTTGTTGCACTACAACCTTCCTGCCAGATTGCTTGCGGACATTTACGATCCATCGCATGCAGGATTTTTCAACGCATTCATCAAGGGAAAAAGATTCGAGCACTTAATGTTTCGAATCGACCCCAGAGGCGTTCCAGTAGTGGAACCCGAAGAGGTGGTGCTCGCCAGCTTCAGTGACGGTGATCTCGGCATCTGGAACGCGTTCCACCTCCAAGCGCACTACAATGCCGGAGCAGCCGCCGTTGCCGATGAAGACCACCGTCTGATGGATATTCAACATCAAGAAATCCAGGCGACGATCAAAGGGACCGAACTGCGCGCGAAGACGCGAACGACCATAGAGGTGCTTGCGGATGGTCCACGAGTGCTTCGCTTTGACTTGTACCCGACACTTCGGGTTACTCGCGTCGCCGACACTGCTGGCCGCGAGCTTCAATTCATCCAGGAAAAGTTGGGCGACGATCCGGACTTGATCGTTATCTTTCCGGAAACTCTCCAGCGCGGAAAGCACACGCTGGAATTCGAATACAGCGGCGACAATGCAATCAAGCAGATGGGTGCGGGAAACTTCGCACTTGTTGCTCGCGAGAATTGGTATCCGAGTTCGACATTCGGCGATCGCGCGACCTATGACATGACGTTTCGCATTCCGAAAGATCTGGTGATGGTGGCCAGCGGACATCCGCAAGGATCCAGCCAGCAAGGCAATGAGGTCGTCACTCGATGGAAAAGCGATGTGCCGCTGGCCGTTGCAGGATTCAATTTCGGAAAGTTCAAAAAAACCGAGCTGAATGACGACAAAACAAAATATCTCATCGAGTCGTATGCGAACACGAATCCCACAGACTTGTTTCGCGAAATAAAAGATTTTGTCGATGCCGCCAATTTCGACACGACGCGATTGATGGACAAGGCCAGAAATGAAGCGCAGGTCGCGATCGGCATTTATCAGAATTATTTTGGCCCGTTGCCGTACGGCCGGCTCGCGATGACGCAACAGCCGTTTGTGAATTTTGGTCAGGCCTGGCCGATGTTGGTCTACATGCCGATCACGTCATATTTCGATTCGACCACACGCAACAGCATCGGCATGACCGGCGCGGCGGACTTCTTCAAGATCGTCGGACCGCACGAAGTGGCGCATCAGTGGTGGGGACACATCGTCGGATGGAAGTCGTATCGGGATCAGTGGATGAGCGAGGGTTTCTCGGAATTCTCGGCTTCTCTTTTTGCTCACCTCGTATATGGAGACGAGAAGTTTCTCGAGTTCTGGAAGGATCAACGGCAACGAATTGTCGAAAAAAACGAGATGGGCAGGCGGCCTGCCGATATCGCTTCAGTGACGATGGGATATCGTGCCGATAACGCTCGAACCGGCAACGCGACTCGCAATTTGATCTATCCGAAAGGCGCCTTCATTTTGCACATGATTCGGATGATGATGTATGACAACCGGTCTCGTGACGAAAGCTTCATTGCGATGATGCGTGATTTCGTGACGACTCATCGGAATCAGAACGTCTCTACTGAAGACTTCAAACGCATTGTCGAGAAACACATGACGGCAGAAATGGATATCACCGGCACAAAGACCATGGATTGGTTCTTCAACGAGTTCGTCTACGGCACGGACCTCCCACGCTACAAACTCGATTACCAGCTCGTGACCGAGGGCCAACAAACTATTCTCAAGATGCGAGTCACACAAAGCGAGATTTCACCCAACTTTCGCATGGCGGTGGCGGTGTACCTGGAAACGGAAGACAAAAAGTTGGCCAAGCTTGGCGCTGTCAGAATTCTCGGCAATTCCTCTCAGGATGCGATCGTGACCTTAGGGTTTCGGCCAAAACGCGTTCTGCTCGCCGCCTATGAGGACGTGCTCGCGAACATCGATCAACGTTGAGGAATTCTGAATGAGAGGGGTTCAGCCGCGTAGCGGCGACAGATTGGATTACTATTCAAACAGGTATGGCGCACAAAACCGATAAGCTTCCCATCTCGAATTCACCCGTCGATTATGGTGAACAGGATGAAAACGGGGTTGATCTTTCGCTAATTCGCAGGAATCTGCGTCTGACACCCACCGAGAGGCTGCGTCGCGCGGATCGAGAATGCAGGGCGCTGATGCGAATGCGTGAAGATGTCCGAAGAAACCGAAAAGAGCGCGCTTGAGCGGATTTCCGAAATCCTGATTTCCGAGGGTGTCGAGTTCATCGTTGTGGGAGGTCAAGCTGAATGGTTGTTTGGGAGTCCACGCGCGACGTTCGATATCGATTCCCTTTTCCAATTACGCGCAATCAAGAAAATCCAATCTGAGCAAAACCTTTAGTACTGCAGGATCCGGATCAGAAATTAATTCGTGCGCTAAGGGCCACGAGCCGTGCGCCGCCCGCTCCCGTAATCCGGCCGAAATTCGTTGAATTGATGTTGGTGTTCGGATCTTCGAATTGAGGACTGTTCAACAGATTGATCGCATCCGCTCGAAACTGGAACTCCTTGCCTTCACGAAGGGAAAAGCTTTTGATCAAGTTCACGTCCAACCGGAACGCTCCGGGCCCTTGCAGCCAGGTTTGCGAAAGGCTGCCGAGTGTTCCAGGCCTTGGATTCACTGCGATGATCTTGCCCGAGGAGTTCGTAATCGCCTTCAGGGTGCTTCGCGTGTTCAGAAGCTGCAGCGGCGTGAGATCGGCGATCGTTGGATCCGGGACTTGCTTCAGATCATCGAAATAGGTCACACCATTATCGATGCGCTTCACCCGGCCGGTATCCTTGGGCAGTGATCCAACGAGCGTCGGCGTGTT
>QHXA01000501.1:0-414 GCA_003222755.1 Acidobacteriota bacterium | reverse complement strand
AGATGGCGCCAAGCTGCCACCGGCGCACCAACTGCGCCAACGCGCCGCGGCTTCCTGACAAGAACTTCCGGTCTGGCCCAAAGGGCAGTTCCCACGTGCCGTTGTTGCGCATGACATGCGTGCGGTGAAACCCAAGCAACCTTTTATCGATGTGCCGATTCCGGCCATTCCGGAAGCTGTTTAAGATATCTTGCGAATCGCCCTCTTCATCGCCTAGAGCGCGGCTCCATGTATAGTTGCTCTGCCATGTCAAGCCATGCGAAAGGCGCTTCTCCGCATTGATTTGAAGCGAGTGATACGTTGAGTTTGAAAAGTTTCCCGTGAAGTATGCAGCGCCGAATTGCGGATTGACCACGATCCAGTTCTCCGGCAATCCGTTGAATCGCAGAAAACCGCCGCGTTGGCCGAAAACAG
>QHXA01000500.1 GCA_003222755.1 Acidobacteriota bacterium | reverse complement strand
GCGAGCGGACGAAATTGAAAGCAATCGCACCGTAGATGATGTTTCAAGGGGAGGCACATGAATTTAAAAAATGCGACGGCGCTCGTGACGGGCGGTAGCAGTGGAATTGGATATTCGATAGCGAAAGTTCTCATCGAAGCGGGCGCGCAGGTTGCCATCACCGGCCGCGATGAGAAGAAGTTGTATAAGGCCGCGGAGTCGTTGAAAGCAGTTGCGATTCGAGCAGACGTTGCCAATGAAGCCGATGTGCAGCGCACGTACCGCGAAGTCCTGCAGGCCTTCGCTCACCTCGATATTCTGGTGAACAATGCCGGCTTTGGCGTGTTCAATAAACTCGTGGACATGGATCGCTCGAGCTTTGACGCCGTATTTGCCACCAACGTCACCGGCGCCATGCTGATGACACGCGAAGCGGCAAAGCATTTCATCCAGCGAAACACGGGCAACATTGTGAACATCTGTTCAACGGCAAGTCTGCGCGGTTCTGCGAACGGCACCGCATATTACGCCAGCAAATTCGCGCTTCGCGGCATGACCGAATGCTGGCGCACCGAGCTCCGCCAGCACAATATCCGCGTTTTTCTGATTAATCCGAGCGAAGTGCTAACGAATTTCGGCACGGCGGCGGGTTTTGCACAGAAAGAGAACCCGACGAAGCTTCGCGGTGAAGATATCGCTCACATGATCAAAGCGGTGCTTGAAATGGACGATCGAGGTTTTACACCCGAGCTGACAATCTTTGCGACGAATCCGAAAGACTGACGAACGGGGTCTTCGCGGAGAGCAAACTCCTCGTGCATCGGCGGGCGCGTAGGCAGGGGGTGGGACGAGCGTTGATGGCATCGATCGAAGCACATGCGCGTGCGGCGGGATTTACGTTGCTCACGCTCGATACGGTGCGAGGCGATCCTGCCGAGCAGTTGTATGCGGCCGCGGGCTGGAATCGGGTGGGCGTCATTCCCGACTATGCGCTCTACCCCGACGGCAGACCCTGCGACACGGTCATCTTCTACAAGCGGCTCGCCTAGCAGCGACAAGATCTCATTTATGAATTGGGAAACAGATTGGAAGGAAAAAGGATATGAGCGACGACATCTGGCGATCACGGCCCGTCGCGCTGCAGAGACGACCAAAATTTATTCCGTTACACCTTGAGGCGCTTCAGTCTTTCAACCGCTTAAAATAGAAGTATACGAACGGACTGTCAGTGAATACTCCTGCAAGCTCCCATCCCTCTTTTCCTAACTTGTTCAATTCCTCTTCGTTTGGCGCTTCCTCCTTCGAGAGATTGCGGCTCAGCAGCTTGTACTCCCATACAGATTTATCCGTCACATACACCATCGGTGTGACCGGTGCTGGCCCGGATCGAGGTGGAATATTGAATCTCGGGTTCATGTGTGCCTCCATGACCAGGATACCTCCACCACAGGCAAGGCGTGAACCATAACCCTCGTGTCATTTGTCGCAACCCGGCGAATCCTGGGCCGCTGGCGCAGAGCATGTGTGCCGGCTCGGATGCCTGGAATAGCGTTTCCGAAATTCAGCGGACCAGTTGGACCCAATGGGATTCATTGGCGAGGTTCGCCAGTGGTTCATCCAATGTCGCTAAAGTGAGATGGTGATGCCGCGCCAGTGAGACGAGGTCGCCACGGTAGACGACGGGAATTCGCAGGATAAACCGAACGAGTATTCGATGTGCCTTCATGGTGCGCGGTGACGCTGGAGATCAAAAGGCAGTTCGGAAGGGTGATCCCATCCCGGGAAGCAGAACAGCATTTCCGTAGCGGACTGGCAATGGACGTGGTGGTGCCCTGAAAAGTCGTGACAATAAAGTGCAGCTGGAGATACAGTGGCGCGCCACACAGGGAGGGGCTTTCATGAAGATTCTTTATACTGCCATCATCGTGGGATTCGCATGCGGCATCGTATGGGCGCAGGCCACGTCACAGATTCAAGGAATCGTGCAGGACAGTTCGGGTGCCGTCATACCCGGAGTCGAAGTCAAAGCGACTCAAACCGAGACCGGAATTGTTCGTACCGCACTCACCGGTGAGGATGGCCGCTATGTATTGCCGAACCTTCCTATCGGACCGTACCGTCTCGAGGTGAACATGGCCGGCTTCAGTCCGTACGTGCAGACGGGCATCGTGCTGCAAGTTGCTTCGATTCCGGCCGTGAACATCACACTCCAGCTTGGCGCTGTCAGTGAGCAGATCCAGGTCGAAGCCAATACTGCACTCGTGGAGACGCAGACCACAAGTGTGGGAGCTGTAATTGAAAACCAACGTATTCTGGAACTGCCTCTGAATGGACGAAATCCAGTAGAACTGATTCAGTTGGCTGGCGCCGCGGTTCCGGCGGGGAAAGTCGGAACCGCCGGCATGCCGGGCGGTTTGAACATCGCTGTGGCCGGCGGAATGCTCAATGGCGTTGGTTATTTTCTCGATGGCATACCTCACAACAATCCATATGACGCGACGAATCTTCCATTCCCGTTCCCTGATGCGCTCCAGGAGTTCAAAGTCGAGACGAGTACGCAGACGGCCAGCAGCGGTGTCCACTCCGCCGGCGTCGTGAATGCTGTCGTGAGGTCGGGCACCAATGAGTTTCATGGCAGTGCATTCGAGTTCCTTCGCAACGGAAAAATGAACGCGCGGAATTTCTTTGCAACACGCCGCGACACGCTGAAGCGCAACCAGTACGGCGGCACTTTCGGTGGACCTATCGTGAAAGATAAGGCGTTCTTCTTTGGCGGTTATCAAGGGACGATAACCCGGTCGGATCCAGTCGACCGCATCGGCTTTGTTCCGACGGCGCGGATACTTCAAGGCGATTTCAGCGGCTGCAATTTCGGTCAATTGAGAGATCCGTTTACCGGCGCAAATTATGCAAACAATCAAATTCCTCCAGCGCAGTTCAGTCCCCAGGCGCTAGCGGTTGTGAAGTACTTGCCTCAGGCGACGGGCTCATGCGGCCAGGCAGCCTTTGGACCGATAACAAGGACGAACGAACACCAGTTTGTCGGTCGAGCGGATTACACCATTAGCGCGAAGCAGACGTTGTTCGGCCGATACATGGCTACCACTTATTTGCTGCCTCCGGCTTATGAGCTCTCGAAGAACGTCCTCGACACGGTTCAGGGCGCGTTGGACGATCTCGCCCAGTCGGTAACAATCGGGCACACGTATCTGGTCAGTTCTTCGACAGTGAATACATTCCGGCTCGGCGCAAATCGCGTTGCCGTTCACCGTTACAACAACGACTATTTCTCGGGCTGCGACATTGGTGTGAAGGTGTACTGCTACATTCCGCACCAAACGGTCGTCACCGTAACGAACCAATTTACGATCGGCAACGGCACATCGGTTCAGGCCTCGTTCTTCCCGCAGTACTACACGCTTTCCGACGACGTCAGCATGATTCGGGGTTCGCATCAGTTTGCTTTCGGCTACTCCACGTTCAAATACCAGCAGAGCCAGAATTCGAACGTGTTCTCGACAATCAACTTTACGTTCAACGGCACCTACTCCGGCACTGCGCTGTCCGACTTTTTACTGGGCCGCATGAGCGGTATGACGACCAGCGCCCCGAGCGACGTTCCAACGCACAAGTGGTATCACGGACTGTATGCGCAGGATACGTGGAAGATGTCGCGCCGGTTAACAGCCAACCTGGGCGTGCGATGGGAACCGTTCCTCGCCGAGGCCATGAACAACGGTGCCATTTACAACTTCAGTCTTGAAAAATTTAAACA
>QHXA01000002.1:28401-28965 GCA_003222755.1 Acidobacteriota bacterium | reverse complement strand
CCCCGAAAAACTCCGCGAGAGTTTCGAACATCACTGGCCCTTCTCGCAGAAGAACCGGCGGGTCAGCGGTCAAGTCCAACACTGTTGATCCAGCACGCGACGGAAGCACGCCACCATCGACAAGAGCATCTACTGCGTCATCAAGGTGAGCGCGAACCTCGTCTGCGGTAACGGCGGAAGGCATTCCGCTGCGGTTTGCACTTGTTGCGGTGATCGGTGTGCCGAAGCGGCTTACGAGAGCAGTCGCAAACGGCGCAATGGGCCAGCGAACGCCGATCGTCTCGGTTCCAGCCGTGACATTCGCCGGCAAGGAGGGTGCCGCACGCGTGACGATTGTTAATGGTCCAGGCCAGAACTTCTCAACCACACGATAGAAGGTGCGGGACGGATCGATGGCTGATTCCGCCATCGCTACGGAGTCCACCACAAGCAGGATTGGCTTGGCCTCTGGCCGGCCCTTTATCCGGAAAATCCGATCAACTGCCGTCGCATTGAACGGATCGGCGCCAATGCCATAGGCCGTATCCGTTGGAAAGGCGACAATGCCCCCGCCTCGCAGCAGCG
>QHXA01000002.1:18537-28375 GCA_003222755.1 Acidobacteriota bacterium | reverse complement strand
GTGTAAGGTTACAGTGGAAAACACCTTCACTCGCGGATTGTACTACGAGCGCCTGTAGTACAATGCCGCCCAATGAGCCCCCGTCCGCCGCGGTTTAAACGTTCATGGATCATCCCATCCAAGTTGGCAAGCACAACCGGAAGCTGACCGAGTTAAGAAAAGCTATCCGGCAAGGCAAGCTCACGACTGACGGCCTATTACCCGTCGAAGGACCCATTCTTCTCGACGAGGCGCGCCGAAGCCGGATTGAAGTTGTCGATTTGTTCATCCGAACCGGCTGCCCCATTCCCGATGACGCATCCAACCCGATACATGAACTTCCACCCGATCTGTTTAAGACGATCCAAGAGACGGAACACTCACAAGGCATCCTCGCAACGGTGCGCCCACGTCAATTCACTCTGTCAGACCTGTTGAGTGTATCGCCCGCTCTTGTTGTGATGCTCGGCCGCCTCCAAGATCCGGGAAATGTAGGAACTATCCTCCGCGTTAGCGAAGCCTTCGGCGCGACGGGATGCGCCGCATTACGCGGAACAGTTAGTTTCTACAACGGAAAGGTCGTGCGCGCGAGCGCGGGCAGTCTGTTTCGGCTGCCACATGTCGGAGGCGTCGATCTGCCTGAAGTTGTCCAGGTCCTGCAGGACAAGAGCATTCAAATCGTCGGCACGGCGCCGACATCGGAGTCGAGCATCGAAAAATGGGACTGGCGCAAGCCGACGGCGGTCATGATCGGAAATGAAGGCAGCGGGCTGAACCGCGAAGAGCTAGGATATTGTGATACCGTGCTGCGCATTCCCCATAGCCCGATCGTCGAATCCTTGAATTCGGCGATTGCCACGGCAGTCATCTTGTACGAAGCCTCGAAGCAGAGGCGGCGGGCGGAGCCCGCGCAAGCCCGAAAGGGCGCAGCAATCAAAAGAAGCTGATATGACGGGATCCCTTTTCGAAGAAGATAAGCCTATCCCTCCGCCGCCGGATGCGCCCCTGGCGGACCGCATGCGGCCGCAGACTCTGGATGAGGTCCTTGGGCAAGGTCACCTGCTCGACCCTGGCAAGCCGTTGCGAATCGCTATCGAGCGGGATCAAGTTCCCTCGATGCTCCTGTGGGGACCACCCGGTGTGGGCAAGACAACACTCGCGCAAATTATCGCGAAGATGACAAAGTCCACCTTTATTCCCTTCAGCGCGGTCATGGCGGGCATAAAAGAGATTAAGGAGATCATGACCAGCGCGGAAAAGGCGCGCCGCACGGGCCGCCGGACGATTGTCTTTGTCGATGAGATTCATCGGTTCAACAAGGCTCAGCAGGATGCGTTTCTGCCGCACGTCGAGCGCGGGAATATCACTTTGATCGGAGCAACGACCGAGAATCCGTCATTCGAAGTAATCTCCGCTCTGCTCTCGCGTACGCGCGTGTTTGTGCTGAAGGCATTATCTGATGAGGATGTGATGGCGCTTGTTCGGCGTGCTGTGGTGCGAGAGAGCTTCAACATTGATGAAGAATCAATCCGGGCGATTGCCCTTCTCGCCAACGGGGATGCGAGGACAGCGTTGAATATTCTCGATCTCGCGGTGCAAGGGACTCCTAAAGGTCAGCCGGTCACGAAAACCACGATCGAGCAGGCTTCCCAGCGGACGCTTCTCTATGACAAGGCCGGGGAGGAACACTACAACATCATCTCCGCGCTTCATAAGTCGCTCCGCAACTCGGACGCCGATGCTGCTCTATACTGGCTCGCGCGAATGCTTGAAGCCGGCGAAGATCCGTTATACATCGTGCGGCGCCTGGTGCGATTCGCTTCAGAAGACATCGGCTTGGCCGATCCCCGCGCATTGCGTGTTGCATTGGACGCCAAAGACGCCTTCAATTTCATCGGTCTTCCCGAAGGTAAGCTCGCCCTCGCCCAATGCGTCATTTACCTTGCTGCTGCTCCGAAGTCCACTCCGTCTACACCGCTTATGACGCGGTGGCATCCGACGTTGAGAACACTCGCAACGATCCGGTCCCTCTGCACATCCGGAACGCACCCACGGGCCTGATGAAACGGCTCGGCTACGGCAAAGGGTATCAATACGCGCATAACCTCGAAGACAAAGTTGCCGATATGGATTGCCTGCCCGATTCGCTAAAGGGCCGCAAGTACTATCACGCCCAGGAAATCGGCGAAGAGGCGGAAGTCAAACGGCGCCTGGAGGACGTCGCCCGCAAGAAGCGTTCGAAGAAATCGGAGGACTAGACGTTGCAGCCTTCTGAACTGAGTCCGCCGTAGGCGCCGGCGTTAGCTGGCGCAGTTAAGGTTTATCCCTTTTGCGCACGCCGGAGGCGTGTCAGTAAATTAGCCGGGAGTACGCGCACGTTTTTTGTGCGCGTACTCCCGGGTGACGAACTCGACGAAATGCGCACCCCGGCAGGGTTGCGAGGAGTCCGCGACACCCTTTCAGGGTGCGGATGTGTTTGGTTTCAGCCAACCGGGGGTTGCGCTCGCTCCCGCTCGCTTAACCCCCGGCTAATTTCCAGGCACGCCTCCGGCGTGCGCAAAATGGTCTCTGACCGGGCCAGGATTTGGCAATAGAGACATCGTGGGCGGTCATAGACCACCCTACAGTAAGCCAGCACCGAAAGCTTGAAGCCAACCGCCAGAAGATTGGATTCAAGCCTGAATTATAGTCGCTTAGAAATAGGCCATGTGATCTTGCAGGATGCACCGATCCATCACCACCTCCAACCCCGCGGTTCGAGCGCGAGCGGCGGCCGCCTCGTTCGCTACACCCAATTGCATCCAGATCACTCGGGCATTGCGCCGGATCGCGGCTTCGACGATATCGGGAACGTATTCGGGACGACGGAAGATGTCCACAATTTCGAAAGGCTCGGGAACATCATCAAGCGACGGGTATGCCTTCTCGCCAAGAACGTCGGTTTCGTTAGGATTAACGGGGATGATGCGGTACCCGGCGTTCTGCATGTACCGAGATACGCCGTAGCTGGGCCGCCATGTCTGCGAAGACAAGCCGACAACTGCGATGATCTTGTACCTTTCAAGTATCTCTTTGATGCTCACAGCACTTTGTTCAAGGCGGATAGGAATCGCTCATTTTGATCCTGCGTACCCACAGATACGCGCATGCAGGTCGGACAGCCCCAGGCAGGACGCACGATGACGCCTTGTTTGAGCAAGGCTTCTGTTACCACAGGTGCTGGCCTACCCAATTCCACGAGTACAAAGTTCGCATGCGACGGAACATATTTCAGCCCTCTCTTCGCTAAGCCTTTGTACAGAAACTCCAATCCGGCCCGATTGAGCTGGACGCTCTTTTGAACGTGTTCGTGATCGTCCCAAGCCGCCAGAGCAGCGACTTGCGCAACGCTGTTGGTATTGAACGCCATCCGAACCTTGTAAAGCGTGCCGATAACATCGCGCGTGCTGATGCCGTAGCCGATCCTCAAACCAGCCAAACCGAACACTTTCGAAAACGTACGCAGAATCAGTATCGGTCTACCGGCTCGCACATATTCGAGCGAATCTGGATATTCGCTGTCGCCGACGTATTCGAAATAGGCTTCGTCGAGAATGACAAGAGTATGGTCCGGAATTCTTTTGATGAATGCATCGAGTTCTCTGCGCCGAACAATGGTTCCGGTGGGGTTGTTTGGGTTTGCGATCACAATTAACCTGGTGTTTGGTGTCACGCGCGAAGCCATCGCGTCGACATCGAAACCATAGTCCTTCATCGGCACACGCAGAATCCGCATGTTCAAAATATCCGCGAGCTGGTAATACACGATGAACGATGCCTCGCCCGTGAGCACTTCGGCGCTGGGGGAAAGGATTGCGTGATAGGCCATAGCGAGAATGTCGCTGGAACCAGAGCTGATGATGAGCTCGTCCATGGATACGTGATAGTGCGCTGCCAATTTTTGCCGCAGAAAGAAACCACTGTCGTCCGGATACGGGGCGACATGCTCCATGTACGAGCGGGCAGCTTCTACAGCTTTTGGTGAAGGCCCAAAAGGGTTTTCGTTCATGCCGAGCTGGACGACTTTCACGCCGAGCTCCCGTTCGATTTCTTCAGCCGGATTTTCGGACTTGTAAATAGGTATTTGCCGTATGTGCTCCGGCACAATATCCGAGAAGCTCATTGCTTGAACTCCCGTTTGAAATGCGCGATCTCATGCTCCGTCAGAAAACGCCATTCGCCCGGTTTCAATTTTTCATCTTCGAGGAAACCGATGCGTATGCGCCGCAGTTTTTCGACGGGATGGCCAGTCGATTGAAACATGCGGCGGATCTGCTGATTGCGACCTTGATGCAACGTGACTTCGAACCACGGATTCTTACCGCCTTTGAGGGAGACGATTTGGCACGGCGCGAGGCGTTCGTTATCAATATAAGCGCCACGGCGAAGGCGGTCCAAATCGCGCTCGGCCGGCATGCCTGCGACTTTGACGTGATAAACCTTCGGAATAACCCCAGCTGTGGTCATCAATTTTGTGAACTCGCCGTCATTGGTCAGAATCAGCAGACCCTCTGAGCCGAAATCAAGGCGACCCACGGGGTAGACCCGCTCCTTCACTTTACGTTTGACGTACTCGATAACAGTCGGCCGGCCTTGAGGGTCGCTCGAGGTGGCCATCACATTCTTCGGCTTGTTCAGCAGGATGTACACGTGACGCTGTGGCGATGACAGCTTCTTGCCGTTAACTTTGATGACATCTTCGGCAGGATCCGCCTTCGAGCCGAGCTCGGTCACAATCCGGCCATTCACGCTGACACGGCCTGTCTTGATCATTTCTTCGGCGTGGCGGCGCGAGGCGATGCCCGCATGCGCGAGGATTTTTTGAAGACGTTCCTGCATAAGTTCATTGCAGCGATTGTAGGGGCGGTCCGCGAAGCGCAAGCGCGATAGCGCGCAGCCTCAAGAATAGACCGTCCCTGCCGTTCACACCTCTTCAGGAATTTCTTCCTCTGTCGCAGCCTGGTTTTTGATGAGTTCTTCGAATTCCTCCATTGTCGGCAACTCACCCAAGTCTTTCAGACCGAAATGGACGAGGAATTCCTTAGTGGTCTTATAGAGGATGGGACGCCCCAGAACCTCCTTCCGGCCTGCCGTGGTGATGAATTTCTTATCGAGGAGGGTCTTGATCACCCCGCTGGCATGGACACCTCGGATCTCTTGGATTTCCGGAATCGTGACCGGTTGTTTGTACGCGATCACAGCCAAAGTCTCCAGCGCTGCCAACGATAGGCGGGTGGGCGGAATCTGGCTCTTGATGAATTGCTTCAGGACTTCGTGATGCTCCGGCTTCGTGGAGAAACGATAGCCGTCGGCCACTTCGCGAATTTCGATACCGTGTTCCGGCGCGCGATATTGCTCGACCAATTCGCTCAGCGTTTGCCGTAACTCGCTACGATCGACATTGGGCAGCGCTTTCTGAATCGCGTCGAGACTGACCGGCTCGTTTGCGAGATAAACGATGGCCTCAAGCAGGGCTGAAAGATTTGGATAATTCATAATCCGGATTCGCTCGGGCCGTTATTTCTCCGAAAGCTTTATCCTGTCTGAGATAGATCGCGCGCAGCCGCGTCAGTTCCAGAAGCGCCAGAAAAGCAGTGATCAGGGCGCGGCGTGATGTGATATTCGGCA
Organism: Acidobacteriota bacterium; assembly: GCA_003222755.1. Classification (GTDB taxonomy): domain Bacteria; phylum Acidobacteriota; class Terriglobia; order 20CM-2-55-15; family 20CM-2-55-15; genus 20CM-2-55-15. The sequence continues at coordinate 22,729 of QHXA01000002.1, read as the reverse complement.
AGATCTCCGTAACTGCCACAGCTCCGGTTGCGGACACGATCCTCTCAAACAAAAACGCCATCATTTGTTCGACCGAAAACTCGTCCCGGCTCACCTGCATCGGTGGGCGCTGCTCGGCGCGTTTGGCGACGTCGCGAAATGCGAGCAGCAGATCGTAGAGCGTCACATTCAGTTCGGGTTCGAGCTCGGCATCTTCCATTACGATCTCGCCAGGCTTTGACCAGGACGCGTTTTCAATCATCTCGCGTTGATAAAGCATTTGCGCGGCGTTCTTAAACTTCTCGTACTCGACGAGCCGCCGGACAAGTTCGGCCCGGGGATCCTCTTTCTCTTCCGATGCGGCATCTGGGTCGGGAGGCAGCAGCATGCGGGATTTGATGTAGATCAGTTGCGCAGCGATGACGATGAACTCCGAAGCAACATCCACATTCATTTCCTCCATTAGATGCAGATACGCCAGGTACTGCTCAGTGACTTTCGCAATAGGGATGTCGTAGATGTCCAGTTTCTGCCGGCGTATCAAGTCCAACAGCAGGTCCAGCGGCCCTTCGTATAGCGGCAATGAAATTTTCAGCTCGTCAAGCATCCGAATTCAAACCTTCATGGCGTTCCGCACTTCCGCCATTGTTTCGCCTGCAGCCACTCTCGCCTTCTTTGAACCTTCGTTCAGAATGTCCAGCACATCCTGCGGACGCGATTCCAGCTGCTGTCGCCGTTCATAGCGCGGTCCCAGCCTTTTTTGAAGGCTATCGAAGAGCCACATTTTGCATTCTACGCAGCCTATTCCGGCGGTGCGACAACCGTGGTCCACTTCGGCCACTCTGTTTTTGTCGGAAAAGACATCGTGGTAATCGCCGACTGGACAAATATCCGGGTTGCCCGGATCCGTGCGGCGAACGCGAGCCGGGTCAGTCACCATGTTGCGCACGATCTCTTTCATCACATCTGGCTTTTCGCTAAGCGCGATCGTATTGCCGTAGCTCTTGCTCATTTTGCGACCGTCGGTTCCGGGTAATTTCGGAACTTTGGTCAGCAGGGTCTGCGGTTCGGGAAACACCTGACCATAGAAGTGATTGAAGCGCCGGGCGATCTCGCGGGTTAGCTCAATGTGTGCGACCTGATCGGCGCCGACTGGAACAGCATTGGCTTTATAGATAAGGATATCGGCGGATTGCAGCAAGGGATAGCCGAGGAAGCCATACGTATGGAGATCGTGCTCCTTGATTTCGGCCATCTGCTCTTTGTAGGTCGGCACGCGTTCCAACCAGGGCAGTGGGACAATCATCGACAACACGGCGTGTTCCACCACGTGGGATTGAATGAACAGAGTCGATCGGTTCGGATCAAGACCGGCCGTAAGCCAATCGATGGCATTATCGACAATCATTTCGCGAATGCCTTGAGTGGAATCGTAGTGAGTCGTCAGCGCATGCCAGTCGACGATACAGTAGAAGCACTCGTACTCATCCTGCAGACGCACCCAATTGTCGAGGGCCCCGACAAGGTGGCCCAGGTGCAGCTTCCCTGTCGGCCTCATGCCGCTAAGAATTCTCGATCTTTTCATATTCAAACAAACAGGAAGGAGAGAACGAAGTTGATCACGGGCGTGTAAAGCATTGCGGGAATTCCCAAGTACAACAGGCCGATCAAAAGAATAAAGCCGTAGCTTTGCATTTGATCAAAGGCCACCAACATCGATCTGGGCAATAGACCTGAAACGACGGCGGCGCCGTCCAATGGCGCAATCGGGATGAAGTTGAATACTGCCAATATGAGATTGATGACGATCCCGTGATACGCGAACGCGATCAGCGGGGCCAGCACCGGACTGCCTTCCACGATTTGACCGTAGGCGACCCGCGACAAGACAGATCCAGCGTCCGCGGACACGCTCTTCGAAATCAACAAGCAAATCAACAAGCCTAAGGCAAGCATTAGATTGCTGATCGGACCCGCTGCGGCCACGATCATGTGGTCCCGGCTTGGATTTCGCAGCCGCGAAAGATTGACGGGGACCGGCTTCGCCCACCCGAAGATTGCTCCGCCCAGCATGAACATGCCCATGAGTGGAAAAAGAATCGTCCCAACCGGGTCTGCGTGAACGATTGGATTTAGTGAAACTCGACCCAAATATCGCGCAGTCGGATCACCCAGAGCATCCGCGGTCCAGGCATGAGCCGATTCATGGATGCTCAACGATAGGAGCAAAACAACAAATTGTATGACTAAGAAGAAAACGTCGCTGCTCATAGATTCGGGGACGGTTTGGTAATTCGGGGTCAGACGTCTAAATCACCCAATTACGATTAAAAACCGCTTGTCGTAATTGGGTGATTTAGACGTCTGACCCCGAATTACCAAACCGTCCCCGAATTATCGCACACCGGAGCAGGGGTGAGCCATGTGCTATAATCACCCGCCATGCATGTCGTCCTGCTGAGGCTCGCGCTGGGCCTGTATTCCGTGGGTTTTGCGCACTCCGTCCTGACAGCGCTTCACAAAAAACAGAAGTTGTTTCGGCCGGCTTTGGTTTGCGTTTCGGTCGGTTTTCTGTTGCACATTCTATCCATCATTTACCGTGCAATGGAAGTGCACTATCTTCCACTGACTCAGCAGTATGAAGCATTCTCTTTTTTCGGCGCGCTGGCGGCGTTAGGGGTGCTGATCGCGTACGCGAAATATCGAATCGCTTCGCTGAGCGTATTCGCGTTTCCGCTGATCTTCATTATGACGTTCATCGCAAATCTTTTTTACGACCCGTCGGCATCCATTCCACCGCTTCTGCGCAGCAATTGGATTTACATTCACACGCCGCTGGTCTTTCTGGGGTACGCGGCCCTGTTCATCGCATTTGCAGCAGCCATCATGTATTTGATTCAGGAACATGCCCTGAAATCGAAGCATCCGGTGCGCTTCTACAACTGGCTGCCCTCGCTCGAAATCTGTGACGATCTCGCATACCGCTCCCTTGCCATTGGTTTCCCTCTCATCACGCTGGGCATTATCACTGGAGCGCTGTGGGCGCAGGCAGCGGTGGGAGGTTTTTGGGCCACAGACGCTAAGGTGCTGTTTTCGTTTCTGACCTGGTTGGTCTATTTGCTGCTGATCTTCTACCGCCTGACGGGCTGGCGCGGAAGAAAGGCGGCCTATCTATCGATCGTGGGTTTCATCGGAGTTTTGGTGACCTTTTTGGGAGCAAATTACTTCGGTGGCCTGCACACGTTTCAATAATGCAGCTCGCACTCGTCGGAGTTAGTCACAAAACCGCGCCGGTCGAAATCCGTGAACGGCTCGCTTTTAATAGCGAGGCGTTGCGGCTGGCACTGAAATCTCTTACCGGCCGGCAGGACGTGAGCGAAGCGATGATCCTTTCGACCTGCAACCGCGTCGAGGTCGTTGCCGAAAGTCCCGATGACCGCTTGATCCGAGAGTTCCTCTGCGAGTTTCATGAGATCCCGCATGATGTTGTTTCCAAGCACCTCTACAGCTTCCGCAATGTAGATGCGATCCGGCACGTGTTTCGGGTCGCAGCAAGCCTCGATTCGATGATGATCGGCGAGCCGCAAATCTTAGGCCAGATCAAGGAAGCCTTCCGGATCGCAGCCGATGCTGGAACAGTGGGGATGCATTTGAGCGCCCTGATGAACCGCGCATTCGCGGTCGCGAAAAAGGTTCGAAGCGAAACGGGAATCTCGCAGTTCGCCGTATCGATCGGCTACGCAGCGGTTGAGCTGGCGCGCAAGATATTTGGCGACCTTTCGGGTAAGACGGTGATGATCATTGGCGCGAGTAAGATGGGCGAACTGGCGGCGAAGCATCTGAAGCGCAATGGCGTTTCATCGGTGCTGGTGACGAATCGGACATTCGAGCGCGCGGTCGAATTAGCACAGGTATTCGAAGGCGCTGCAGTGCCGTTTGAGCACTTCGTGGATCACATCGATCGCGCAGATATCGTGATCAGCTCCACCGGCGCACCGCACTTCATCATTACCAAGATGCTCGCGGAGCAGATCATTCACCGGCGCAAGAACCGGCCGATGTTCTTGATTGATATCGCTGTGCCGCGCGATATCGATCCTGCCGTTAATGAGATCGACAACGCCTTCCTGTACGACATCGATGATCTTCAGCAGGTAATCGACGCCAACTTGAAAGAGCGCATGAAGGAGGCATCGAAAGCCGAAGAAATCAT
>QHXA01000002.1:16402-18482 GCA_003222755.1 Acidobacteriota bacterium | reverse complement strand
TCGAGAAATTGCGTCGCGATGAGATTGAGCGCAATCGACGTCACCTGAAGGATCTTTCCCCGGAACAGCAGGCGGCCGTGGATCACATTACAAAATCCATGGTGAACAAGATTCTGCACACTCCAATCGAAACACTGAAGCAAATGGCACATGATCCCACGGGTGCCGATTTGGTCGAGGTCGTCCGAAGAATTTTCAATATCAAGCCGCTGCAATGAAGGCCAGTCATGTCTAACCTGAGGCTCGGCACGCGAGGAAGCGCGCTCGCCTTGTGGCAGGCGAATTGGACAAAATCCCAGTTGGAGAAACAGTGGCCCGGCCTGACGGTCGAACTCGTCGCGATCAAAACCAGCGGTGACAAAATTCTCGATGTACCTTTGGCGAAGATCGGAGGCAAAGGTCTGTTCACCAAAGAAATCGACGAAGCGCTTCTCGATGCCCGGATCGATCTTGCCGTGCACAGCCTCAAAGATGTCCCGTTTCAGCTTCCCGACGGGATCGATTTCGCCGCCATTCCGGAACGAGAAGATCCGCGAGATGTATTTATATCGAACGGGCCAACACTACAGGAGCTGCCCGCCGGCGCACGAATCGGCACAAGTAGTCTCCGCCGTCAGGTGCAGCTGCGGCATCACTTCCCTGCCCTGCACCTCGAAACGCTGCGCGGCAACATCGACACACGCCTCCGCAAGCTGGCCTCCGGCGAATTCGATGGAATTATCCTCGCCGCGGCGGGGATCAAGCGTCTGGGGTATGAACAACGCAGCACGCAGATCTTGAACGACGACATCATGATCTCGGCTGTCGGCCAGGGCGCGCTTGGGATCGTTTGCCGCTCAGCCGATGCTTCGACACGAGCTGTACTTCAGGTGCTAGACCACGTGCCAACGCGAACAGCTGTCACAGAAGAGCGCGGATTGTTACGGGCTGCCAGATTCCGGTTGCTGGAAGAGCTACTCTCGATGTAGATCGGCTGACAATCAAAGGTCTGATCGCGAGCCTGGATGGAACGCGCGTCATTGCCGATGAACTCAGCGGTGGCGCGGATCGCCCCAATGAATTAGGGCTGGAGCTTGGTCACAAACTGCTTTCGATGGGAGCGGCAGAGATCCTCGCCGAAATCGCCCAATATGGCGCTGGCCGGTAAAACCATTGTGATTACGCGAGCCGCTTCCCAATCCGCCCAACTCCGCAACCAGCTGGAGGACCTCGGTGCGCGCGTAATCGAATGTCCCACGATTCAGATCGTTCCTCCGAAATCCTGGAAGCCGGTCGATGATGCGATTCGGCGGTTGCAGACATATCAGTGGCTGCTCTTCACGAGTGCGAATGCCGTCGAGCAGTTCATGGACCGCATGGGCCAACGCAGACCGGCGATTCCAATCGCCGTCATTGGATCTGCCACTACTGCGAAACTCGGCGAGTGGGGACTGAAACCCGCGCTGGTGCCGAATGATTTTCGCGCGGAGGGTTTGCTGGAGGCGTTTCCGGCAAATCTCGTGGGCAAACGAATCCTATTCCCTCGCGCCGAAGTCGCGCGCGAACTGCTGCCTGAGGAATTGCGACGACGCGGCGCAACCGTCGATGTTGTGATTGTGTATCGCACGGTCAAGGCGTTTTCCGGCAATATTGTAGAAATTCTGGAGAACGAGCGCGTCGATTGCATTGTCTTTACCAGCCCGTCGACGATTCCGGATGACCTGCACACGCTGCCAACCCGCACGGCACTTGCAGTCATTGGCCCCGTTACTCGTGAAGCGGCGCAATTATTGGGTTTGAAACCGGATATTGTGCCGCTAGAATCCACGGTTTCAGATTTAGTTCAAGCAATAGCGGCTTACCTTAAATGAACACGGCGGATTATGAGAAATGTGCGAGGCGAATCGCTGACGCGTTGCAGCTAGCGCCTGGTGAGCGGGTGTTGCTTAAACTCGACAGCCGCGTGTTCACCGCGCTAGTTCCTCCGCTCCAAAATGTCATCCGGGCCTCGCGTGCCCACATTTCAGGCGTCATTCTCGCCGAAGATGTCAGTACGTTTTTCGATGACGAACTCTCGTCTCTCCGCCGGCTGTTCGAGAAC
>QHXA01000002.1:15858-16352 GCA_003222755.1 Acidobacteriota bacterium | reverse complement strand
GCGCGGTGCATTTCCACTGGAACAGCGGCTCGTATCCAATCGGCTTCATGGAACTCCCGTCACAAGACTTTATCGATCGCATATACCTGGCGGCGCTGCATGTGATTCCGCAAGAACTCGATCGTCAGCACCAGAAGGCCATTTCGATTTTGCGATCGGGTTCCGTGCGCGTCACAACTCCAGAAGGGACGGACATTTCATTCGAACTCGGAGACCGTCCCTTTTGCAGCCAGATCGGTGATGCGACGCGGGATCGCATCCAATCGGCCCGGATTCGTATCGATCGCGATGTGGAATTGCCTGGCGGCGTTCTTCGCGTGGCGCCTATTGAAACCTCCGCCAATGGTTCCATCTTTCTGCCGGTGTGGCGGCCGATCATGACGGAAGGGCGGAATCTCACGTTGCATTTCGCGAATGGTCACGTTGCGGTTCAGGGTGTCAATGCCGACAAAATCGATCAGGAGCTAACCACAGCCGGTGGCGCCGCTCGCATG
>QHXA01000002.1:2573-15773 GCA_003222755.1 Acidobacteriota bacterium | reverse complement strand
CTGAGTCTCGGCGACAACGAAGAAATGGGCGGGGCCAATCGGGGGGGTGGCGTGTACTGGAAGTTTCTCCACAATGCGACGGTCACCGTTGGAGATCGCGTTTTGGTTCAGGATGGACAACTCCAACTGTAGGGGCGGTCCGCTTCGCGGACCGCCCTACAGCGGCAGCGGATACATGATCCAACCCACCGCAAAAGCGACAGCTAAGAACGAGAGAAACACAAAAATCCCATACCGGAATTGCTCGCGAGGTGCGTTCTTCGTGATGAGCGCAAAGACTGTCGACACGATCACCGCGAAGATAAGCAGCGCGGTAAAGTGCGAAAGAATCACGGCTTCCTCCCTTGTGCGATATCGAACGCGTCCAGAACGATGAGATAGTTCAGAAGCCCGGACACCCAAAGATACGTGGTGCCGTAATCGTAGCTGGGCCAGGTCATCGTGCCAAGACCCAGGCCGAAGCGTTCCGCCATCCAATACGCGATACCTGCGCCGATATTCGCGATAAATGCGAAGATGTGCAGCGGCTCATCGAATTGCAGGTCGTAGAGCTTTCCATGCATGGCCAGGCCAAGAGCGAACATGACGAGAACGCAAGTCGCAAAGATGAGACCGCGAACCCACCGGCCAATGAGCACATGAGCGAGTCCCGGGACCAGCCACCCACCCGAACAAATGGCAAGCGTGGCGGCTATGTTCATCGGTTTTGATTCGAATGAAGCGGATTCCGGTGCGGATCCAACTTGCTCGTTTAACTGATCCATTAGCGGTCTATTTCGGCGAGTTTCCTTTCGAGGACACTACTTTCCAGGCCTACAATCTGAAAAATTTTGTGTCTACTCCTTTCTCCGCGGACGAGGAAAACCGCAGATCGCGGCACACCGAAGAATTCCGACACGAACTCCAGCGCCGCCTTATTCGCCTTGCCTTCAATGGCCGGTGCATTCAGGCGTAAGATCCACTCGCCTTCGCGCTGTCCTATAAACTCATCTTTCTTTGCATTGGGAATGACCCGGAGCTTGAGCTGGACCCGCACTGTTATGGCCGCTCTCCGAAAAGCGCCGAGCCAATGCGGACCATCGTTGCTCCTTCTTCGATCGCCACTTCAAAGTCGTGGCTCATACCCATGGACAATTCCGGCAGGGCCAATTCTCCGGCGAGATCATGCAACTTACGGAAGTAAGGCCGCACATCTTCGGTATTGTCAAAGAAAGGCGGAATGGCCATCAGACCTCGCAACTGCAGATTGTTGTAATTGGGGAATTGTTCGACAAAGCTCGAGAGTTCGATTTGATCAACTCCGGATTTGTTCGGCTCCTCATGCAGCTTGACTTCAATGAGCACGGGGAATTTTTTCGAAGCGGCCTGGTTTAACTTCTCTGCGAGTTCCGGGCGGTCAAGGCTTTGGATCCAAGCGAAATGTTCAACGGCCTTTTTCGCTTTATTCGTTTGAAGATGTCCGATGAAATGCCAGCTCAACCCAAGCTCCGCCAGCATTTCGATCTTCGGTAACGCTTCTTGAAGACGATTCTCACCAACATCACGAATTCCACATTCCGCCGCTTGACGGATTGTTTCCGGCCGGACAGTCTTTGTAACGGCGATCAGTTTGATGGATGCGGGATCGCGGCCGCTTCGCGCGGCCGCTTCCTGGATTCTGGCGCGGATTCGGAGGCAATTCTCTTGAACATCGCTCATCGAGCTTTTCGTGTTCGGCCCGGCTTTGCGGATCGCCCATCGCCGGCCACGACCGTTTGCTCTTCGACGGCTGGCGTGCGCGCAGCCTTGGCCTTCTTCGTTTCATTGAGGCTCTGTTTGAGAATTTCCATCAGATCGACAACGGTCGCCGGGCCTGGAACCTTTGGCGCGGGCGCTTGCGGTGCTACACCGGCAACCTTCATGCGGATGACGTCGAGTACCTTCTCGTAGTAATCGTCCTTATATTTTGTCGGATCGAATTTGTCGGACATCGAGTCGATCAGAGTGTTTGCCAAGTCCATTTCTTTTTTGGAAATGTCGGCTTTGGCCGGCAGATTCAATGAGCTGGAATCGACGATCTCATGGGCGAAGCGCATCGTTTGGACCGTCAGCAGGCTGCCGACGCTCTTCACTGCAGCCAGATGTTCGCGCGACTTCAGCACGAGCTTTGCAATGCCGACCTTCTTCGATTGAGCCAACGCGTCGCGCATCAGAGCGTAGGCGCGCTCGCCGCCCTTCTGCGGCTCCAGATAATATGGCTTATCGAAGTAGACTGGATCGATTTCATCTTCATGGACGAACTCTTGGATTTGGATCGTCTTGGTATGTTCAAAGTCCGCCTTGTCCAAATCTTCGTCTGTGATCTCAACGTATCGATCTTTTTCATACTCGTAGCCTCGGGTGATCTCCTCCCAAGGAACCTCGGTGCCTTCGGCATCACAGAATCGTTTGTATGACACCGCGCTCATATCCGTCTTATGCAGGTAGTGGAAGGAAAGCTCGTTCCTGCGCGTCGCGCTAAACAGAGAAATCGGAATGGAAACGAGCGCAAAGCTGATGTTGCCTTTCCAGATGGCTCTCATTGACGTCCTCTCCTCTCGGGTCGACTAAAATCTGAAGTGTACCATGGAGTTACGAGCGGAAGCCTAATTCGGGGTCAGACTAAATCACCTAAATTCGCGTGGTGGAATTCGCCAATGGAGGCTTGACCATGCGAATTTAGGTGATTTAGACGTCTGACCCCGAATTAGCCCATAATCCTCAGGTGGATCATTTCTTTGTTATTCATTACAACGAACTCGGCTTAAAGAAGGGTAATCGCGACTACTTCGAAAATGCACTGTGCGCGAACATCGACACCACCGTGCGCGATTTGGGCGCGGAGCGCGCGAGGCGCATTTCCGGCCGGGTACTGCTCCCATTGAAAGCGGATGCAGATACTTCGGAGATTAAGAATCGGCTGGGCCGCGTCTTTGGCATCGCCTATTTTGCCGAGGCGTGGGCTTCTCCACAGGCTGTGGAAAACCTGGAGGTAAACGCGTGGTCCCTTGTGGAGGGCCGTGCTTTCAAGTCCTTCAGAATTGATACACGTAGGGGCGAAAAAAGTTTTCCACTGACATCTGTGGAAATCAACCAGCGGGTCGGCGCGTATGTAAAGGAGCGCTCGCAGGCGCGTGTGGATCTGGAAAATGCCGAACTGACGTGCTGGATTGAGATTGTCGAAAAATACGCGTTGATTTATGTGGAACGCCTGCCGGGGCCGGGCGGGTTACCGGTTGGGACGAGCGGAAAGGTGGTCGTACTGCTCTCGGGAGGCATCGATTCGCCTGTGGCGGCCTGGAAGATGATTAAACGAGGTTGTACGCCGGTTTTTGTGCACTTCCACAGCTTTCCCTACACAAACAAAGAATCGCAGGAGAAAGCCAAGCAGATCGCACAGCTACTTTCGGCGTACTCCCTCCGCTCCAAGGTCTATCTGGTTCGCTTCGCCGACGTCCAGCGGCACATCATGGTGGATACGCCTCTGGAGACACGCGTCATTCTTTATCGCCGATACATGATGCGGCTCGCCGAGCAGATCGCATGGCGGGAGAAGGCACGCGTGCTGGTTACAGGCGATAGCGTTGGCCAGGTCGCTTCTCAAACCATCGAAAACATTGATGTCATCTCACGCGCCGTTTCGATGCCGATTCTGAGACCTCTGATTGGTGACGACAAGATCGAGATTGTGGATCTCGCTCGCCGAATCGGCACGTACGACATTTCGATACTTCCCGACCAGGACTGCTGCTCACTATTCGTACCGAAGCATCCCGAGACAAAAGCGAATCTTCTGGAAATTGAAAAGGCCGAAGCTCGCTTAGATGTTGCAGAAACGATGAAGGCAGCGTTGGAAACGGCTGAGGTTTTGTTAGAATCCCCGTCTTATGCCACGGGGGAAGTTCATAAGCTTTGAAGGTATCGAAGGCTGCGGTAAGAGCACTCAGATCGCACTCTTATCCGAATATCTCAACAAACATTCCATTCCACATACGATCACCCGAGAGCCGGGTGGAACCGCAGTGGGCGAAGGAATTCGCAAGATTCTGCTCAATTCCGAAACGATTCACGTCACCGCCGCGTCCGAGCTGTTGCTGTTCTACGCATCACGAAGCCAGAACATTGCGGAAAAGATCAAACCCGCGCTCGACCGCGGCGAAATGGTCATATGCGACCGTTATTACCATGCGTCCATGGCGTATCAGGGTTATGGCCGCGGTATTCCGTTGGACTTCATCAAAAAACTGACAAGTCTCGTCTGCGATCCATTTCGACCGGACGTGACATTTCTCCTGGATATTGAGCCGGAGGTCGGGCTGGCACGCGCGCGGGCGCGCAACCATGCGCGAACGGAAAATGAAGGACGTTTCGAGGCAGAAGATTTGGAGTTTTACAACAACGTGCGCGACGGCTACCTTGAACTGGCCTCGGAAGATGAGCGCATCCAGCTGATTTATGCCAATCGCCCGATCGAAGCCGTCCACCGCCACATCCTGACGCTGCTGGGATTCGATTGATGCAGTTCGATTCGTTTATCGGCAATCGCAAGATCATTGGGAGGCTGCGCACGAAGCTCGTTGAAGGCCGCTTCCCTCAGGGTCTCATCTTTTCCGGCCCCGAAGGCGTGGGCAAGCGCACGTGCGCCCTTATGATTGCCAAGGCGCTCAATTGCGAGAACGCTCAGGCTGCAGATTTCTGTGATGCCTGCTCGAGCTGCCGCAAAATCGGATCTGGCATGCACTGCGATGTCACGACGATCTCGGTGGAAGAGGATGCAACACAGATCAAGATCGCCCAAGTGCGGCAGCTGCTCCGGCTGCTCGACCTGCAGCCGCTCGAAGGCCGGAACAAGGTATTCATCATTGATCCAGCGGACCTACTCAATCCAGAGGCAGCAAATGCTCTGTTGAAGGGCTTGGAAGAGCCGCCGGAGAACACGTTCTTCATTCTCATCACCGTCAACGTGCACGAGTTGCTTCTGACCGTACGTTCACGTTGCCAGGTGTACAACTTCACTCCGCTCACGTTGGACGAGATTCGCCGGCATGGCATTAGCGATGAGCTCACCATCCGGTGGTCTCAAGGAAGCATCGGACGCGCACGAGACTTGGATATGGCGCGGCTGAAGAGCGATCGAGAAATTGTGATGGATTTTCTAGATACGGTCATCACTGCGAGAGAAGAACAGTTTCAAGATTTGCTAGGTGTCAGCGCGGAATTCGGCCGCTCGAAGCAGGATTTCGAGAGCCGGATGGCGATGCTGACGGTTCTGATGGCCGATGTTCTCTATGCAAAAGAGGGAGCGCCCCAGAAGATTGTGAATATCGATATCCGGGAGCGGCTGCAAAAATTGGCAGACCGATCATCCGTCGACCGGCTCCTGCGGATGGGAGAGTTTATACGGTTCATTGAATCGAGTCTGAAGAGCAACGTAAACCGGCAGATGCTTATGGATGTTCTTGCGATCACAGGCAATGAGACAACCGCGGCATGGCTCCTGTAGCGGCGGTCCGATACCCGCGCTACCGCGCTACCCGCGCCACAGTGGCCCTTGTGCTTTTCATGCGTGTCCGCTAAAATCCATCCTACTTAATTGCAAATCTTCGCAAACCTCCGAACGCCAGTTCATTTGCGACACGTTTTAGTGAGGAATTATGTCAAACCGGAAACTGATTCGGCCAAGCCTTGCCGAGATTAAAGAGCAACTGACTGTAAGGCAGCCGCGCGCTAAGCGGCCCGTCCCGAACGACCAAACTAATGCAGAGAATTTTTATTACGTAAAGCAAATACAGAACAAGACGCCTATGGTTGTCGTTCTGCAAGATGGCGAGATGATCAAAGGTTCGATCGAATGGTACGATAAAAATTCGATCAAAATGAACCGTTCACCGGAACCGCCTGTTCTGCTCCTGAAGCATTACATCAAGTACATGTATAAGGAAAACGAAGACAAGAATCTCGATTAATCAGGTCCTGCATGCGCACAACCATCGGGATCACCGCAGGTGACCCTGCCGGCATCGGTCTTGAAGTCGTGCTCAAATCGATTGCTTCAGTTCTGCCGCTCGGTCGATGGTTGCTCTTTACCGACCGCACAATTTTCGAACGCCATGTCGCGCGGTTCAACCCGGACGTCGAATGTCGTTGGATTGAACATACATCGGAGCTCACGGATGACCCTGTTCTCTTCGTCCGCGATATGGCAGGGGATACCTCAGGCATTGAATGGGGACAACGGAGCACCAAAGCCGGCCGCCAGGCCATCGCATATCTGCAAGCGGCAAGCTTAGAAGCGCTGGCGGGCAATATTGACGCGATTGTCACCGCGCCCGTGAACAAAGAAGCCATTGGCGGAAATTTTCGTGGGCAGACGGATTTCCTGGCAGAGCAGGCCGGCGTCCAGCAGTATGCGATGGCGTTCTTCGCACCCACTTTCAAAGTGGTCCTTGCAACAGTCCACGTCTCTTTGCGTGACGCGATCGCGCAAGTGTCGAAGGACGCCTATATTCGGCTGATTCGCTTCACCAACGCGCAACTCGGCAGGCAACGGATTGCAGTAGCAGCGATAAACCCGCACGCGGGTGAAGGTGGAATGTTCGGGCGGGAAGACATCGAGGTTCTCGCGCCCGCGGTTCGCGAATGTGCCGCCGACGGCATCCTCGTTTCCGGTCCCCACTCGGCTGACAGCCTGTATTACCGCGCGCACTCCGGCGAATTCGACGTCGTGATCGCACCATATCACGATCAAGGCCTGATTCCCATTAAGCTGATTGCCCACGGCGAAGCCACAAACGTTACCCTTGGCCTGCCATACGTGCGGACATCGCCGGATCACGGGACGGCTTTTTCTATTGCGGGAAAAGGCGAAGCGGATCCGTCTGGGATGAGGACCGCGATGCGGTGTGCAGTGGATTTGCTCATCCGCAAATTGTAGGGGCGGTTTATAGACCGCCCTTACAGTCTGCACACACTCCGTAAATTTGCAGCTTATGATCCAAGACCTTGAACCCGAGCTGCTCTGACGCTTCGTCTTGAACCGCTTCAATGTCCGCGTCGTAGAACTCGATCGACTTTCCGCATTGCATACAGATCATGTGGTCGTGGTGCTGATGATTGTAGAGGTGTTCGTATCGCGTGATTCCATCGGCAAGATCGATTTCGCGGGCAAGACCGCAGTCGGCCAGCAGCTTCATCGTCCGATACACGGTCGTATAGCCGACGCGCGGATCTTGTTTACGGACGACACGATAGATGTCCTCTACGCTCCGATGGCCTTCGTGGTCCAAAAAGGTTTCGAGGATGAGTTGCCGATGGGGTGTGAGTTTAAGTTTACGTTCCTGCAGGTACTCCATGAGTACCTGCATCTCAGGCACAAGCGCCTTCATGGCGCCGGCTGGCTAGGCGGAAGCAACTTGACGACATCGTTATAAAGGACGATTACCATGACCATCAAAATGAAAACAACACTGGCCTGGACGATTCGTTCCTTCATCCGCAGGCTGAGGTCGCGGCCCAAAAGCGATTCAATTATCAGAAGCAGAATTACGCCGCCATCGAGGATCGGAATCGGCATGATATTCAGGATGCCCAGATTCAGGCTGATCAGGGCCATAAACGTTAACAGCGTCACAAAGCCTGCCTGGTAGGCTTGCCCTGAATAACTGATGATGCTGATCGGTCCATCCAATTGCTTGACCGAAGCTTCGCGTTTCAGCAGCCTGCCGATGACCTGAAAAATTAGAATGGCATTTTCTTTGTTGCTTTGAATCGATTTCTCGATCGCAGCTAGGGGACCCAGTTTGATGTGCACGGTCGGTAACTGGAGTTCGATACCAATCATCTTGCGGCCATCCTTCAGGACTGGCGCGACTTGGAGTTCGATTTCCTTTCCGCCGCTACATGCCTGTTCATCCGCCGCTCCGCCGCCCACGCGGCTAACATCAAATGCCACGGCTGGCTGCTCCCCGCTTCGGCCAGCGCACCCGCGCAGTACTGTGATGGGAAAGGTGTCTTCCGTCATTTGCTGGATGAACTGCGGAAGAGTACGCCCACTGGCACGAATATCAATTCCGTTGACGCGAACGATTTCATCGCCAGGCTGCATACCGGCAGCGAGTGCCGGCGAATTCGGCTGCACATTTTGTACGAGTTGCCGATAAAAGGGGAGCATGCCCGCATCGCCTGCTTCTTCCCGTCCCTTGCGTTCCGGCGTGAGGGTAAAATGCAACTGCTGACCATTGCGTTCAATTAAGATGGGAATGGCTCGACCGGGGCTTGTGACGACGGTATTCTGGACATCTTGCCAGTCGGGCTTGTCATTCCCGTCGAAGGAGACAATCTGGTCGCCTGGTTTAATGCCGGCCTTTTCTGCCGCTGAGCCCGGCTCCACGACGTTAATTACGGGTTTGCCAATAAGGAATTCGGGAACATCGGTCCCATACAAATACAATCCGGCGATCAGACCGATGGCCAAAATGATGTTCATTGCCGGGCCTGCAGCGGCCACTAAAAACCGTTGCCACTTTGGCTTCGAAAGGAATTCGTATGCCTCTCCAGTAATCGCGTCCATCGGCGTCTCGCCTGCCATCTTGACGTAGCCGCCAAGTGGAAAGGCGCTGATCCGGTAATCAGTTTCTCCTTTCCGGAACCCGAAAAGGCGCGGACCAAAACCCACGGAGAAGGTTTCAACCTTAATTTTGAAGAATTTCGCTACGAGGAAATGGCCAAGCTCGTGAATAACGATGATGATTCCGAGAACCACTGCCGCGACGCCGATGTTGGAGAGAAGGCTACCTATCATTATTTACCCGCGTTAGAAACATTACCGACCATTCTAGCATCGGAGCACGTGGGTGTCCGTTCCAATTAGGAGAGCCGGCGGCGCGCCTCATGGCGCGCCCAAGAGTCTGCTTTCATTATGGATTCCAAGCAGTTTGCCTGCTGGACCGCATGCGCCTCTAGTGTTGCGGCGATGATTTGCGGAATGACAGAAAACGGAATTCTTCTATCGAGAAATGCTTCAACAACGACTTCGTCTGCCGCATTGAGAACGGCCGGTGCTGTGCCGCCCATTTCAATCGCACGGTACGCGAGGCCGATGCACGGAAACTTTTCACGATTGGGAGCAGCAAAATCCAATCGAGGTACCGCTGTCCAATCGAGGGAGGCAACCGGCGACGGAAGCCGCTCCGGATATGTCAATGCGTACTGGATCGGCTGCCGCATGTCCGCAGTTCCAAGCTGCGCAATTACCGAGCCATCCACAAACTCGACCATTGAATGCACCACCGATTGCGGATGGACCATGATGTCAATTTTTTCTGCCGCAATATCAAACAGCCAACGCGCCTCGATCACCTCAAGCCCTTTGTTCATCAACGTAGCCGAATCAATCGTGATCCGTTTTCCCATCTGCCAGGTTGGATGTTTCAACGCCTGCTCGGGCGTGATGTTTGCGAATTGTTCCAGCGGTGTCTCACGAAAAGGACCACCAGAAGCCGTCAGAATCAGCCGTTGCACTTCGCCATGTTCGCCCGAGCGCAAACATTGGTCGACTGCGCTGTGCTCGCTGTCGACGGGAATCAAGCGGGCGCCGGTTCGCGAGGCAGTGTTACGCAACAACTCACCGGCGAGAACCATCGCTTCTTTGTTCGCCAGCGCGACGATTTTGCCGGCAGCAACTGCGCAGTAGGTTGGCTCGAGTCCTGCAGCGCCCACGGCGGCTGAAACCACAACATCGACTTCGCTGGCCGAGGCGATTTGGCGTAGACCCTGTTCGCCTGTCACGAGTTCAGGCACCGAAATGCGAAGGTCCGCGCAGCGTCTTCGGAACTCTTCGGCGCGAGGAGCATCCACAATACCAACAACATTAGGCCGGAACACAGCTGTCTGTTCGGCGAGACGATCGACGGCAGAATTAGCTGCAAGCGCGAAGACTGTAAAGCGATCGGAGAGATGCTGCACAACACGCAGCGTATTTTGTCCCACGGACCCAGTCGAGCCGACGACTGCAAGACGTTTCATGCGTTGAATAACCAATAGAACACCGGAGCCGCGAAAAACAAGCTATCGAGACGATCCAGTATGCCGCCGTGCCCGGGAAGAATCGAAGAGGAATCTTTGACACCGGCGCTGCGTTTCAACACCGATTCTGCGAGATCCCCCATCTGGCCGGCCATCGCGGTCAGAAGAGAGATTCCGGCAACACTCAGCCACGGTTCACCCAAAAACCAGACTCCGCCGATGATACCGGCAACCATACTTCCGATTAAACCAGCGACTGCGCCTTCGACGGTCTTGTTGGGACTGACCTTGGGCGCAAGCAGATGACGGCCGAGCGCGCGTCCAACATAATACGCGGCAGTGTCACCAACCCAGATGATGCCGAATAACACAAGAATCAAATCACGCGGCAGCATCACCAGAAAACCTAACGTGATCGAGCAGTACGCAATCGCACCAAGGCCCATGCCGACGGAGCCCAATGCTGTCGCCAATGGTTCACTGAAAATGGTGACGGTCATTAATCCAACAGCAGCAAGCACCAGCATCGACAGAACCCAATCTGCGCCGGCGACGAAGGAAACTGCGACGAGCGCCGCCGGTACATCAAACCAGCGGCCCGGCCGGCCTATTCCCTTCTTGTCTGCAAGGGTGAGGAATTCTTCGACTGCGAACGCGCATGTCAGGCCGACTGCCAATGCAAAAATCCAATCCGCGGAAAAGATGGTGATCAGAACGACTACGGGAATGGCGACGGCGGCGGTAAGAACCCTCTGCATGTCTAAAATGTAAATGTCAAATAGACCATTTGACATTTACATTTTGCGATCCCCCAACGCTAGAGTGGGGACTAGTTGCGGCTCCAGCCCGCCATAGCGGCGCTCGCGTTTCTGAAACGCAATGATTGCTTGATAGAGATGCTGCTTTTCGAAATCAGGCCAAAGAGTCTCTGTGACCCAGATCTCGGCATACGCAATCTGCCACAGCAGAAAGTTGCTGATGCGTAATTCACCACTGGTGCGGATCAACAGGTCGGGATCGGGCTGGCCCGCCGTATAGAGATATTGGGCAAAATCCTTTTCAGAAATGCCCCCGGTGGCTGCTAGTTCTTTTCCTCCGTTGTTCAGAAGGCGATTCACTGCATCCACAATTTCCGCGCGGCCGCCATAGTTCAACGCGACATTGAATAGCATGCCGGTATTGTTGCGCGTCCGCGAAACGCCTTTCTCTAATTCGGCTCGTACCGACGCGTCCAGT
Source organism: Acidobacteriota bacterium (assembly GCA_003222755.1). GTDB lineage: Bacteria > Acidobacteriota > Terriglobia > 20CM-2-55-15 > 20CM-2-55-15 > 20CM-2-55-15. The sequence continues at coordinate 4,496 of QHXA01000002.1, read as the reverse complement.
GCTTCCGTCCTGCCAATCGTGCGAAAACGAATGTTGTTTTTGTGAATATTCTCCAGCTCCTTATTGAGGTATTCCTTAAGAAGCTGCATCAGCGTCGTTACTTCAATGTGCGGCCGCTTCCAATTATCGAGGGAGAACGCGTAGAGAGTTAAAACGGAAATGCCGAGTTCTGCAGAACCTTCGACAACTTGCCGCACGGCGTTGATGCCCGCGCGATGACCCGCTACCCGAGGCAGGCCGCGTTTGCGAGCCCAACGGCCGTTGCCATCCATAATGATTGCGATGTGGGCGGGAAGAGCGCCGCGATCGATCTGCTGCAGGAGTTCCGATACTTTCATCGGCATACGTGTCGATCTTATCATGTGGACATTTGTGGTTTGCAATACAAAGTTATTTGCATCGCCCTAATAATCCACCTGAATCAGATGTAGAGCGTGCGCCGGCAAAGAAGGACCCGCGAGCCGGCGATCGCGCGCTTCAAGGATATCCAATATTTGCTCCGGCTCGCGTCGGCCCTGCCCGATATCGAGGAGAGTCCCGGTGATCGTCCGCACCATGTATTGGAGGAAACCGTTGCCGCGGATACGAAAAATCCATGCCGTTTCTGAGCGGTCCCAGGAAGCCTCGAAAATCGTGCGAGTACGATCCTGGATTTCTGTCGCGGCGGCGCAAAACGATGTGAAGTCGTGCCTCCCTAAAAAGTAGCTCGTCGCTCGATCAATCGCAGCTTCATCCAGCGGGTATCGAAACCCGTATACATACCGGCAATGGAAAGGGCTGACTATCGCATGTCTCCAAACGTGATACTCGTACGTCTTTGAACGCGCCGAGCGCCGGGCGTGGAATTCGGGGCTGACTTCTTCAACAGCCAATACGCGAATTTCAGGCCCTAGGAGTGCATTCGCTCCACGTAGCACTGCATCCGTGTCCATGGTTCGGATTGTCGCCACGCTTGCGACTTGTCCGTGCGCGTGAACGCCCGCATCGGTTCGTCCCGATCCCGCGACGTTCACGTCTTCATTGAAGAGCTTTCGCAGCGCTTGCTGAAGTTCTCCTTGAATGGTTCGAAGCTGCGGCTGAACTTGCCAGCCATGAAAGTCTGTTCCGTCGTATGCGAGAGTCAGCTTGAGGTTCCGCATCCGATGCGTTATAGCATGTGCCTGGGGGAGCGGGCCATGCCCCGGATCACAGCAACCATAATCACATTCAACGAAGAAGCACGTATCGCTGAAGCGATTGCTTGCCTTTCTTGCTGCGATGGGGTGATTGTTGTCGATTCCGGAAGTACCGATCGGACTAGAGACATCGCGCGAAGGCTGGGCGCGCGGGTTATCGAGCATGAGTGGCCGGGATATTCAAATCAGAAGAATTTCGCAGCGGAACAGAGCGCGAACGATTGGATCTTCAGCGTTGATGCGGACGAGAGAGTCAGTATCGAGCTGGCGGATGAGATTGCGCGCTGGAAAACGAATCCTTATTCGGCCATACCTGTCGCTTGGTCCATGCCGCGGCGTGCCTTTTATTTGGGCCGATGGATCAAGCACTCAGGGTGGTATCCCGATCGCAAGATTCGCCTGTATGACAGGAGATACTGCCGATGGGAAGGTGACTTTGTTCACGAATGGGTAAACGTAAAGGGTCACGTTGGCAAATTTCGGGGGGATCTGCTCCACTTTCCTTATCGAGACTGGCATGATCACGCTGAAAGGATCGATCGGTACACCAACCTTGCCGCGCAAGCCGCCCGTTCCACCGGCCGGCATGGCAACGTCTTGAAACTGATCTTTGGGCCGGCATTGACGTTTTTTCACGTCTTCATCGTGCGCGCGGGGTTCCTCGATGGGTGGCGGGGTTTGCTGATCGCTTACATGGGGGCTCGCTATGTTTTCCAGAGGGAGTTCCGTATACTGCGTCGATGGAATT
>QHXA01000002.1:2040-2493 GCA_003222755.1 Acidobacteriota bacterium | reverse complement strand
GATCACTAGGCCTCGATCCCACTGTCCGAATTGCAAAAAACTGATTCACTGGTACGACAATATTCCGCTTTTGAGTTATGTGCTCCTCCGAGGGCGATGCCGCCACTGTAAGAAGAGAATTTCGGCGCGGTACCCTCTTGTCGAAGCTCTTAGCACGGTTGTGAGTGTGTTGCTTTATTTGAAGCTTGGGCTGACCATCGAGTGGGCAATCCTTTTTGGTTTCTCAGCCGCGCTCATCGTCCTCGGATTCATTGATCTCGATCACCGCATTCTGCCCGATGTCATCACGCTGAATGGAATTTGGATCGGTGTCGTTACGAGTGTTTATCTCGCACAGCCGAGCCCCCTGGTTTCCCGGCTCTTCCGGTCGGCAGGCATTGAGGAAGTGAATCCACGTATCGTGGCGCTGACCGCCAGCCTGCTTGGAGCGATTGTCGGCGGTGGGTTGTTATG
>QHXA01000002.1:0-1846 GCA_003222755.1 Acidobacteriota bacterium | reverse complement strand
GGGGATCATCGCAGTGCTATACGGCGAAGACCTTGTTCGTTGGTACATTCAACATGTGATCCGGCCTGATCTGTAAAACTCTTGATTGTTTGATGGCCTCGTTTTAGTGTTCCTACTGCCCCGCCCTTTTTTGCATTACCCCGTTGAAAACAAATCGCGGATTCACTCTGATTGAAATATTGATCGCATCCGGCATCGTCGTCTGCGGGCTGGTTGCTGTGGCTTTCGTCTTTTCATTTGCTATCCGTACGAACGGCACGAACCGGCAGATGGCCATCGCCACGACGCTTCTCTACGACAAGATGGAGGAGTTCAAGTCCGCTTCTTTCACCGATGCGATCTGGATGACTGCTACCGGCTCGGAAACTCTGGTTGTCGCGGGTGAGCAGTATGTTCGAACCTGGCGACTCGGCGGAGAAGTGCCTCGAACAATAACGGTTATCGTTTCTGTCGAAAGGAGCGCGCTGGCGCGCCGGGAAACCGAATTGATTCGAGCAACAACCCTCGTGAGCCCAACGTTCTGAATGAATCGACAGGCGAAAGGTTTTTCTCTAATCGAACTGCTAGTGGCGTTAAGCGTCACCCTGGCGCTTGGCACAATGATGTTTCAACTATTCCATCAAAATGAACGTGTGATTCGGGACCAGACCTTGATCATGGAAATGCAGCAAACAGCGCGTGTGGTCGCATCGCAGATTGCGGACGAGATTCGTATGGCAGGGCAAGGCGTACCACTCTATGCCGCAGCCTTTGATACGGTTCCCTCCGAGGCCGCTGCTGTCATTCTGGGATCGTCGAACGCAAGCCGAATGCTCTCCAATGTCGAAACAGCAACTGCCGGCAGCGGCGCCGCTGATTTCAGTCTCGGCGTTTCTCGGAGCCTTTCGGTCATCTCAACGGCAGGTTTCGCCGTCGGAAAATTTGTCTATATCTCTGGTTCAGGAACAAATTCCATTTGGTGCTGGTTACGGGCAGAAGTCACAGCGGTAAGTTCGACAGCATTGACACTGATACCACGCAATACCGGAACAACGGACACGACGGTTCATTTCATAGCGCCGCCTACGGTCGCATTGGAAGAGGCCATCTCGGTTTATCTCAGCAGCGGGACGGTTCGTCGTGCCACGTCAACAAGTATGAGTAGCACTTCAAGCCCGACCTGGTCGGCGGCCAATGAGATTGGAAGGAACTTCACAGCTTTGACGTTTGTCTACTACGACGCAACCGGCACCGTGGTGATGCCCTCATCATTACCAAATCGCATGGCAATCGCGCGAGTCGACATTCGGTTGACTGTGCAGGCCGCGAGCCCGCAGAGCAATGGCACTCGGCCGATGTATTCGCTCGCGTTAAGGACGATCCCGAGAAACATTTCAGTACGNNNNACTCATTACGCTCGAGCCCAATGTAACGCTGCAATTCCCCCCGAAAGATTTCGATAGGCGGGAGCATTGAATCCGGAAGAACGGAGGAGCGTGAGCATTTCGTCTTGTGCGGGAAATCTGCGAACGGAATCTGGCAGGTATTCGTATGCAGTGCCATCGCCTGAAATCAGTCCCCCGATCTTGGGAACAATGTAACGGAAGTAAAAATTGAACACCTGATTCAGAACTGGCACAACCGGCTTGGAGAACTCCAAGATCACCATGGCGCCGCCAGGTCTCAGAACTCGTCGCATTTCAGTCAGTCCGCGAAGGGGATCTTCCAGGTTCCGCAAACCGAATGCGATCGTCAGCGCATCAAACGATTTATCAGCAAATGGCAAACTGAGCGTATCGGCTTCTACATTCCGGACCGGACGTCCCCCGAATTTTGCGCGCGCATGAGACAGCATGGGGTGGCAGAA
>QHXA01000499.1 GCA_003222755.1 Acidobacteriota bacterium | reverse complement strand
AACACGCGGACTGGAGAAGCTGACGGCTGACCGCTAGCTGATAGCTGACCGCCGAGAGCTGATCGCGCTTTTTCCTCTGTAACTTCTTTGCATTTTGCAAAGAAGTTTTCAGAGAAACAAAAGTACCGATGCTGAGCGCTGATAGCTGACGGCTGACCGCGCGCGGCCAGCCGAATCCCTCAACTTGGTTGCGGCCACAGGCCGCGCTAAGACTCACAAGTTGCTCCGTGGCTTAGAAATTCAAACGGGCATTGATCGTAAACGTTCGAGCGCCGGTGACGTTGTCCCTCTGGTTCGAGCCCGTCGTGCCGGCGCCGGAGACGTTTCCGAAGCTGGTGGAGTTGATATCGGTTACGGGATCGGTCCAGTACGGAGTGTTCAACACATTCACCGCGTCAATTCGAAGCTCGAATTCTTTCCGTTCAGTAACTCTGACGCGCTTGACGAGATTCAAATCCAGTCCGACATGAGAGGGCCCTTGTATCCAGCGCAGGCCGAGGGAGCCGAGCTGTCCGGGAGCGGGATTTACAAGAATCGGATTGCCTTGTGCATCTGCAATCGCGAACTTGCTGAATTGATTTTGGAGTCCCTGTGCAGTAGTGACGGCTGCTTTTGCGGGGTCCGGGATTTGTTTGAGTCCCGCAAAATAATTCGCGCCATTGGCGCCGGGCGTGACCATTCCGGTGCTCTTCGGAAAATTTGCAAGGATAACGGGCGTGGTTTGCGCTGGGCTAAGAATCGATGCCGATGCGTATGTAAACGTCGATCCGGAGGCCGTGATCGTTAGCGGAGCTCCGGAAGTCCAACTGAAGATACCTCCCAACTGCCAACGCTCGACCAGCCGTGTAAAGAAGCCGGATCCGCTACTGAGGAACCGGCGATTGGGACCGAATGGCAACTCGAAGGTTCCATTGCTGCGGATATCATGTGTTCGGTGAAAGCCGACCAGCCCTTTGTCACGCGACCGGTCTCTCGGATTGATGTAAGCCACATTGCCATCCGGACCCTGAGCGCCCCCATTGGCCTGGCCCAAGGTCTTACTCCATGTGTACGCGAACTGATTGGTGAAGCCATGCGATAACCGTTTCGTCACTTGCAGGTTCATCGCGTGATAGGTGGAGCCGCTCGGATTCGTTTGCATGACCACGGCAGAAAACTGCGGATTCACCGTTATGAAATTCTCCGGGAATAGACCGCTGTTTCGAAGCAGACCACCGCCTATGCCAGTGACGGTCGTGGACGTGTTGAGAAAATTCGCGAATTGCCCCACATTCCCGTCGGCGAGAAAGCTTCGCGATAATGTATTCGCGCGCAGGGATGCAGATCCTGTAACCGTCGTGCCGTTGATTACTCCGGATCCAAGATTCAGTCCCCGCAGCATTCTGTCGAACAGGGGCGCGTCGCCACCCGCACGCGTGATGTTGAAGGCCTCGAGAATTCCATTTTCAAAAATGTTCACATCGTTAAGTGAGAGTCCATTCAAAAGCTTCGTGCCTTTGCTGCCAATGTAGCGGGCCTCGAATGTGAGGTTCGAAGCGAGCTCGCGCTGAATTTCCAGGTTCCAGTTTTGGATGTAGGGGTTCACGCGGTCGTCGTCAAAGCCGAACATCGTTCGAGTACGAGGGAACGTATCGCCTGCAACGACCAGGTCGAGCGGCTTCACACTAGGCGGCGGGTCCGGCAGACGTACGTTGACCGTGGACAGATTGTAGTAGTTGGCTGCCAATCCTAGCGTGGTGAAGCTCTGAGAGTAGCTCAATCCTGGATTGCTGCCTGTAGCCAGATTGATGCCGCTGTTGAACGAAGCCGAGCCCTGGTAGCTAATCCCATATCCGGCCCGCAGAACAGTTTTGTCCTTACCCAACCACGGGACGGACCAGCTGAAGCCAACAGCAGGCGCAAAATTGTTCCAGTCGTCCTTGTACCACTGCGCGTGCGGGTTCGGAGAGTTTTTGCCGGCGAACTGCACTGTGGTGACCGAACCTTTCGTGCTTCCGGGTTGCCACATATCGGTAAAACTCGTTCCCGAAATTCCAAACAGTCCTGCGGCTCCTCGAACGGGCAGAACCTGCGCGCCGTTCTTCTCCCACGGCACGCCGTAGTAGTCGTAGCGCACGCCCAGATTCAACGTCAGGTTCGGGCGAATCTTCCAATCATCTTTGAAGAATGCCCCGAATTCGTTTTGATGGTAGTCCTTCACACGCACGGGAATCGTGAATACCTGATCGGATGGACGTTGAATATTGTAGGTCTGGCTCACGTTGCCGACGGAACCAGAGAGTTCGAGCAGCAAGTTCTGCGCGAGAGAGACGTTGCCTCCGATCAGGCCGGGTATGGTGGAGATTCCTGTCACCGGGGTACTACCTGCGCCTATCGTGACACTTGGGAAAACCCACGCCGGATTCTCTGAGCCGTTGAATCCCCTGGAGGAGGTGAAGCGGATTTCGCCGCCGGTCTTGAACGCATGTTTGCCTTGCGTCCAGCTCAGAGCATCATTGTATGTATAGAGCGGACTCGTTTGGCCACGAGAGCCGTTGCCGCCAAGATTCGCGATAAAGTGTTCAGCGAAGAGAATGCTCGATGGGAAAAACAGTTGTCCGCCTTGGCTAAGAGCTTGCTTGCGCGTTTCCTCGCCGACTTCGTCGGGTCTGAGGGCCGAACCCCAACTGTAGTTTTTGTTTCTTCGCGTCCCGAAGCGGAACTCGTTTAAGAGGGTTGGAGACAGTGTGGCGACCCACGATGCCGAATAGACGTACGGCTCTCGCAGTATCTTGCCATCGTATCCGCCCGGCCAATTCGAAATGCCGGCCTGTGTGCTCATGGCGGTGTTCTTTTCCCGGGTTCCGCTGAACGACAATTTATGTCTGGAATTAAAGTTGTGATCGATTCTGACGTTGTATTGATTCCGATTGGTGTTATTGCCATCTCCGTTGGTTGTGTCTTCGCCTTGCACGCGGCGGAGCCAGCGAATGCCTGCCGTGTTGAGGCCGTCGCCAATCGTGAAGTTATTCGGTAGCGGCATCTTGCCGATTAACCGTTGTTCCCATCCGGATGTATCGAACCCCAGGCGGTTGGGATCGCGCCCCAAAACGCTGACGGATTGAAGCTCTCCCGTGGCGCCTGTCGGCCTGATCGGATTGCCTAACACGTCGACTGTGGGGTTGTTGGATAAAATGTTGCCGTTTTGAACGCCAGGAAAAAATCGGAAGATCCCTTGTCTTGCCTGCTCGGTCAGGACCAAGCCGATAAATTGCTCTTTCCTGACGTAACGCTGGCCCTCGGCTAGAAAGAAGAAAAATGTTTTGTTGTGGATAATGGGACCGCCCACACGCACTCCAAACTGGTTGCCATTCCTGTAATCCTTTTGCACGCCGTTAAAATTGTTGGTCCACGAATTGGCATCGAGCGTTGAGTTGCGGTTGGTCCAAAAAACGCTTCCT
>QHXA01000498.1:883-4584 GCA_003222755.1 Acidobacteriota bacterium | reverse complement strand
GTATTTTGGGCGATAAGAAAACTTATCAGACTGCTGAAATGGGAATCAGGCGCAAGAGACCAATCTTATTATCTGCGAGACGGCGAGTACGAGAATTGCGAATGGTGGCGAAAGCACTCACCTCGCCGCGTCACCCAATCCTAGTGCATATCATTCCTGTGCGGCGATGCAACCTCTCCTGTACGTATTGCAACGAATACGACAATTTTTCCAAGCCGGTGCCTACAGCAGAGATGCTGCGCCGCATCGATTTGCTTGCCGGGCTCGGGGCCATGGGCGTTCATCTGAGTGGTGGCGAACCGCTGCTTCATCCGGAACTCTACACGATCATTCGGCACATCCGCGAGCATGCGATGTTCGCGGGTTTACTGACGAATGGATATCTGCTCAACATCGACCGCATCCAACGATTGAATCGGGCTGGACTCGACTATCTGCAGATCAGCATTGATAACGTCAACCCGGACGAAGTCTCAAAGAAGAGCTTAAAAGTGTTGGATCAGAAGCTGCAATGGCTTGCGAAATACGCCGAGTTCGAGGTTAACATCAACTCAGTTTTGGGCAGTGGAATCTCCAATCCGAAGGATGCGCTCGTCGTCACCCGGCGTGCGATGGTGTTCGGGTTTAACACCACGGTCGGGATTATCCACGATGACTCCGGACAGCTTCGTCCTTTGAGTCCGGAGCAGAAAGGGATTTATGACGAGATCGCCGGTCATGCGAATAAAAAGTTCTCTGACTTCGTCCATTACAGCCAATTCCAAGACAACCTCGCGCGCGGCGTGCCGAATGAATGGCACTGTCGTGCCGGTAGCCGATATTTGTACGTATGTGAAGATGGGCTGGTCCATTATTGTTCCCAACAACGCGGATATCCGGGAATTCCTTTGGATCAGTACACTCCCGAGGATCTAGAGCGCGAATACCATGCGGTCAAGTCCTGCGCGCGCTACTGTACTATCGGCTGCGTGCATAGAGTTTCAGTCATTGATGACTTTCGCGAACACCCGCGGGAAGCGCTCTTACGATTCTTCCCACAGCGGTTGCCCGCACCAGTTCGGATGCTGAAATGGATGTTCCTGCCGAAGGTCAATGGCCGTGAAACTATTCTCGCAACCCTGGCGATGAAGTTATTCCGATTGCGTTGAGCAACACATTCCTTGCGTTTTTGACCGTCGTTTGGTCGCAAAGTCCGTCTATTCTGTTTCCCTGGACCGGAACTTGGATATGACCGACACGCTTGACGATCATTTCGGCCAACTCATGCAAGCCGCGCAAACAGGCGACGGTGACGCCTACATTCAGCTTCTCGACGAACTTACGCCGCGTCTGCGGCAGATCGTGCGAAACCAGCGAAGATTTCTGGAGGCCAACGATATTGAAGATCTCGTGCAGGATGTCTTGCTGTCCATCCACGCGGTCCGCGCGACATACGATCCAGAACGTCCCTTTATGCCGTGGCTGCTCGCCATTACTCGGAATCGTCTGGCCGATAGTGCGCGTCGCTATGTTCGAGGCTCGGCTCACGAAGTCCATGTTGAAAATCTGAGCGTAACTTTTCCCGATACCCGTCCGAATACAACTATGGATGCTTACGGTGATCCAGACGCGCTGAAACAAGCGATTGCAGCTTTGCCACGCATGCAGCGCGATGCGATCGAAATGTTGAAGCTTCGTGAAATGTCCCTGAAGGAGGCCGCAGATGCCTGCAACACAACTGTAGGCGCTTTGAAAGTGGCAACGCACCGTGCGATGGCCACGCTGCGTAAAATGCTGGTGAAAAAAAGATGACCAGAGATACAGAACAATTAATTCGCCAATTGGCGAACAGTGCACATCCGGTCCGGCGGCTCGCGCAGCCTTATGTCCGAGCGGCCATTTGGCTGGCGATCTCCGTCTCTTATCTCGCCGTCATAGTCGCTGCCATACCTGCGCGTCACGATCTCTCATCTAAATTATCCGAACCGCTATTCGTAATCGAACAAACCGCGGCACTCGCCACTGGAATTGCGGCGGCCATTGCGGCTTTTGCGACTGTCATTCCGGCTCATAATCGCAAATGGATCTTGCTGCCGTTGTTGCCGCTGGCGATTTGGTTAGGGAGCCTGGGGCCGGGGTGCCTACAGGAATTGAATCATTTCGGGTGGCAGGCATTGCCGTTGGACCACAGTTTGTGGTGTGTTCCCATCATTGTCTTAGTTGGCGCCGTACCAGCCGTTGCCATGGTTGTGATGCTTCGTCGAGGAGCTCCGCTTACCCCGCAACTAACGGCAGCGCTGGGCGGTCTCGCTGCTGCCGGCCTGGGGAACGTTGGTGTGCGGATCATTCATCCCGAGGATGTCACTGTGATGCTGCTGTTCTGGCACATTGGCGCTGTCATGGCGCTCTCCGCATTTGCGGGCAGTATGGGTCACCACTTCTTGAACTGGGGGTCTACTGTCCGCGCTTCCGAAAATACCGCTCGATAAGGTAATCCAGCGACAACACGCCCGGTCCTCGCGTCAGCAGGAAAATCAGCACCGAGCCCCAGAGCACGTGGTCTGGCCATGCGTTGGGGTACACAAAGATTTGAATGACCGACATCATGCCAAGCAGGGGCAGTGTTGCCAACCGTGTCGCCAGCCCGAGGAACAAAAGGGTGGAGGTCGTAAGTTCATTGATCATCGCGATGCGAGCCGCGACGGCCGGCGCAAGAATGGGCACCTTATATTCATCCTCAAACAGCTTGATCGCAAACTCGAACGAGCGGTATTTCAAGAGACCCGCGTTGAAGAAGACCATTCCGACGCCGATTCGCATTCCCAATTGCAGTATCGAGAGAGGAAATCTGCCGACCCGTTCCCGAATTGCAACGAACCACAAACGGGGTCCCCACCTCCCGGTCAGAGTATCTTCTGTCGCCGTCATGATTGGAGCCCTTTGTCAGCGCGTGATTGAAGTCACTAGTCCTTCATTAATCAATGCCGCCCACGCGTGACCCGGTTCGAATGCGGCATCGACATCCAGTGCACGCTCGGCAGCATCGCCGATCGATCGCCGCGCGAGGATGGAGGTGCGGAACAAGTATTCGGCCCGATTAAGACGATTGATATGGAATTCTCCACGCGCGCCGCGGAGTTCCAGCCATACATCCAGCGGCTCCATCGAGAAGTGTTCCGGAGCCCCATCGTTCAAGTACAGCTTCATCAGCTCGTCGACTGGCCAGGAAACCTGAAGATAAGAAATACCAGGCTGCAGCGCCAGAATCGTCTCCGGCAGGGCATCTGCAGCAATCGTCGAGAGCTGCGCTAGACCAATGGGCGGTTCGTCCACCGCGATTGCGAGCTGGCCGACCTGCCATTCGAGTTCGGCAAAATAATAAAGGTACGGCACGCGCACTGCTCCCCGACAGCTCGATAAAAACATTGGGAATTCTCGGCCATACTCGGCGATGCATGGCGCCTGCGGTACGCGATTGTGAACAAAACGCGTTGCAGCCTCTGTCACGAATCGTGTTCCAGTCAGCCACGTCGTTGCCGGAAACTTGCCGAGCAATGCGGTGACCAAACTTGTCTCGTAATGCCGCTGATGAATGGCCAAACGTTTTGCCGGGTAACGGCCACCCGAGAGCAAAGGCACAAGACGCGATTTTTCACCGGTAACAACGGCTTGCCGAAATAGGGCCTGAACTTCAGCAAGTGGGGACACGGTGCGCCTCCGTT
>QHXA01000498.1:291-829 GCA_003222755.1 Acidobacteriota bacterium | reverse complement strand
CCAACGGCGGAATATTATTGTCCCATTCAACCAATGTCGGCTTGAGCCCGAAACGGCGAATCGCGTACGCATAGAGTTCCCAAGCCGGATCTGCAATAGGAGCTGCATGCGAGTCGATCAATAACTCACCGCCCGGATTCGCTTCGTCTTCTTGAGGTGTGTAGCCCCCGAGATGAAATTCCGCGATTGCGTTAGCCGGCAAACTATCGATGTACTCCTGCTCGTCGTAACCCATGTTGCGGGCGCTCACAACCGCATTGCTAACGTCGCACAGAAGCTTGCACTCAGTTTTTTCCACAAGCTGAGAAAGAAATTCCGCCTCTCGCATCGTTGACCCCAAAAACCCCAAATAGCTCGACGTGTTTTCGACCAAAGAGGGACACCCCAGAACGTCCTGAACTTCCAATACATCGGCTGCAACGAGACACAGCGATTCCGCATTAAAAGGCAGCGGTAACAAGTCGTTGAGATAATCGTTGCCGTAGGTCGACCAGGCAAGGTGACCGGAGACCAGAGTCGGCTTGATCTTCTCGATCAG
>QHXA01000498.1:0-261 GCA_003222755.1 Acidobacteriota bacterium | reverse complement strand
CGATCGAGATACCGACTGTGTGGACGGAAATCGGATACTGCCGCGACAACTCAATTAAAAACTCCGCAGCGTGAGGGTTCGCAAGAAAATTCTCAGGATGAACTTCCAGAAACCCGGTCCGAGGCCGAGTGGCCACCACCTCCGCGATATGCGGAAGCCGAAGACCGATGCCCGCATGGTCGAGTGCGTGCTGAATTGACTTCATGGCAATGGCCACTCCCTCAAACCTGCGCTATTTTGGAGTCTTGCTGCCGCCGACGA
>QHXA01000497.1:3894-4893 GCA_003222755.1 Acidobacteriota bacterium | reverse complement strand
CTGGGACGCCGAGGCGCCGGTGGCCGGAGTGAATGCGGACCGGACCTCATTCCACATCCAGTAAGCTGAAGCGCGCGGCAGGCGTCTCAGCATGCCTCCGGAGAGTCATGCACGGTGATGCAAGGAGGGGAATACGCTTGCCCAACCTCAGTTCCTCTTCAGAAACTGGACGGCTCGCCCGTCATATGTGCTTTCAGGGTGCGGATCCTAGGTCAATTATTCGATCCAGGGGTACGCAAAAAAGCGTACCCCTGGCTAATTTCCGTGCACCGCTCCGCGATACGGTCCTCAAAAGCCTGGTTGAGTGATCACCTTGGTGTCGATGACCGGGGCGTACTTTTTCACGAGTGGTTGGATCTCGCTAGCCTTCCCAATCAACACGAATACGAGATTGTCGAGAGGGAAGTACTGCTTCACGATTCGGCGCGTGTCGGCAATCGTGACGGCATCGATTTTGCCAAAGTAGGAATTGATGTCCGACTCGTCCAGACCGTAGAACTCGAGGCGCGCGATAACCGATGCTAGTTGGTCGGTCGTTTCGATGCTCGGCGGAAACTGTCCCTTCATGTATTCCTTCGTCGATGCGAGCTCGGTTTCCGTAATGCCGCTTTGATGCAGCGCGGAGAGGACGCCCAGCGCCATATCCATCGCCTGTTCCGTCGACGAATTCTTCGTATAGGTCGTTATCAAAAATGGGCCAGCTACCTTCCGCTGATCGAAAACGGAACGGGCGCCGTATGTGAGGCCGGAATCCACACGCAATGCGGTGTTTAGGCGAGACGTAAATCGGCCGCCGAACACAGTGTTCACGACAGCAATCCCAACTCTGTCAGGATTCGTTCGATTGATTCCGACATTACCTATGTAGAAGTACGTTTGCGTGGAATCGGGCTTGTCGACGAGGAGCAACCGTTTGCCTTGAACGGGAGGCGCCGCGTGAATTCGGATTGCCGGCGGATTCTTTCCCGGCCAGCCATTGAAGTGCTGCTCGATCAGCGC
>QHXA01000497.1:0-3697 GCA_003222755.1 Acidobacteriota bacterium | reverse complement strand
GCTTTGAGACTTCGTCTTGTGGAAATACCGGATTCAGGAAGATGTCCACCAGCAGATCCATACCTTGGCGAAGGTCCTTCTTTAAGAACTCAGCGCTGCCTGTGGTGAAGTCGGTGTTCGCGTTCATCGCGAATTCAGCACCGATAAAATCCAGGTCGGACGAGACCTGCTCCGACGTGCGTGTGCGCGTACTTTTGCGAAGCAGTTCAGCCGTTAGTGAGGCCAGACCTTCCTTGCCCTGCGCGTCCGCAACAGAGCCGGTTTTCACAATAATATTGAAGCTGACGATCGGCACTTCGTGCTGCTCCATCAGAAGCAGGGTCATCCCGTTTTTCAGTTGTGTCTTGGTATAGGTTGGCAGCTTGACGGATACAGTGTCGGCAGCCTGCGACGCGGTGATCACCACAAACACAGAAAGGCACAAAGACAGAACGGCGCGCCTGATCATTTCGCCTCCTCGGGGATCAACGCTGCGACGGTCCGATTTTTCTCCGTGAGATATTTCTTTGCGACGCGCTGGAGATCTTCTTTTGTGACTTTGTTGTAATTGTCAGCTGCCGTAAACAGCTTTCGATAGTCTCCGAAAAACACTTCGTAATTTCCGAGCGCGCCGGCTTTGCCATCGATGGTTTTCATGCGCCGGTAGAAATCGGCAATCAGAATGTTTTTCGCCTTTTCCAATTCGCGATCCGTCACGAGCGCCGATTTCACGCGGTCCAATTCTTCATACGTGGCTCTCTCTGCGGCGTCCGGCTGTATACCAGCCTTCGGACGAACAGTGATAGTGAGCAGCGTTGGGTCAAGAGCGAACGAATAATCGCCTCGCACGGAAATGGCAAGTTGATCTTTATCGATGAGCCGCTGGTACATGCGGGAACTCTGCCCTTCGAATAGCACCGTCTTCAGGACTTGAAGAGGATAGTAGTCCGGATCTGCGGATTGCGGCACGTGATAACCCATCATGAGAATCGGCAGCTGTGCAAACTTGTGGACAGTCACGCGACGCTCGCCAAGTTGATCGGGCTCACGAGTGGTGACTGTCGGTGGCAAACCACGCGACGCAATAGGTTCGATGTATTTCTGCGCGAGCTTCACGATTTCGTCCAGCGTGACATCGCCTACCACAACCATCGTCGCGTTCGCAGGCGAGTAGCCGATATCGAAATGACGCTTCAGATCTTGCATGGTCCAGTTCTCGATGTCGACCATCCATCCGATCACCGGCCATTGATATGGATGCGCCGTAAACGCAGCTGCGTTGAGTTGCTCTTCGAGAATCCCCAAATTGTTATTGTCAACGGATGTCCGGCGCTCTGACGCAACGACCTGGCGTTCGGACTCAATCATCTTTTCGTCGAAGCTGAGGTTCTGGATGCGATCCGCTTCGAGGTCGAAGATCGTCTCGAGTGCCGAGCGCGGAAACCAATCCTGATACGCAGTCTCGTCATTATTGGTGTACGCATTGTTGGACCCGCCCGATGCCTCCATCACCTGGTCGAATTGTTTCGGGCCATACTTCCTCGCGCCGTTGAACATCATGTGTTCAAAGAAGTGCGAGAGCCCAGTGGTGCCCGGCCGCTCATTGCGAGAGCCGATGCGGTAGAAGATGTACATGGCGATACTTGGAATCGAATGGTCTTCTTGAACGACGATCCGCATTCCGTTTTTCAACTGATGTGTCCGGACTCCGTAATCCCGATCTTGCGCTACGGCGGAAGCGCTAAGGATGATGACGATCGCGAACAGTAGTGAGCGGCGTCGGTGTATCATCGGCTTCATTATGCTGCGAAAAATTCCAGTATTCACGATACTCCTAATCAGTCTAGTGCATGCGGCGTGGTCGGCGGATATCGCAACATTGCGGACGCAGATTGAAAGGGTCATTCCGCGGGCTCGCGGGCAGGTGGGCGTCGCCATCAAGCACGTGGAGTCTGGCACGGAACTGATGGTCAATGCCGACCAGACCTATCCGATGGCGAGCACGTATAAAGTTCCGATTCTCGTCGAGCTGTTCTATCAACGCGCGGCTGGCAAACTCTCACTCAGCGATCGCATTGAGGTCGATCCATCAGACGTGCATCCCGGCGGCACGATCGCACTTCTGTTGGACGGGCCGGGTTTGCAGATGAGCATCCACAACCTGATTAACCTCATGATGCGCGTATCGGACAATTCCGCCGCCGATATCTTGCTCAACAGAATTGGCCCCGCAAATGTGACCGCCAGGATGCGGAGTTTGGGGCTCGATAAGATTCGAGTCGATCGATCGACGCTTGAGATGATTCTGGATCAGGAAGGCCTGGACTACGCCACATACGGCAATCTGCCGCTGGCGCAGCTGCGCGAACGCCTCGATGCCATCGATTCGCAGACTGCTGCGCGCGCAAACGAGCGATTCAACACGACTGAAAAGGACGTGGCCACGCCGAGGCAGATGACATTACTTCTGGAAAGGATTTATCGCGGTGAGATCGTGGACCGCGCGAGTTCTGATGAAATGATGGAGTTCATGAATCACTCGATGATTGGCCAGACACGTATCCCGGCTTTGCTGCCGGAAGGCACGCGCGTTGTCCACAAGACGGGCACGATCAGCGGAAGCACGAATGATACCGGCGTCGTTTTCCTCCCTGGTGGAGGCCACTTACTGATGACTGTTTTTACGAAGGACGCCAAAGCGCCGGCAGCCGATCGCGAGCACGTTGTTGCTGAGATTGCACGGTTCGCCTACGACTATTTCGTTTTCAATCCCGCTGGACACTAGAGGAAGCATGTCGAGGCAAAACATTGCGACGGGCACGAAATGGGAGCCGATTGTTGGATATTCGCGCGCGGTCCGAATGGGCAATGTCATTCATGTGTCGGGCACGACCGCAACTGACGAGAACGGCGAGATCGTTGGAATCGATGATGCATACGCGCAGACCGTGCAGGCGCTGCGAAATATTGAGTCGGCGTTGAAGGACGCGGGCGCCTCATTGAACGACGTCGTGCGGACGCGAATGTACTGCGTCAACATCGATGAGTGGGAAAAGATCGGCCGAGCCCACGGCGAATTCTTCGGTCACATCCGGCCTGCAACCACCATGGTTGAAGTGAAACGTCTCATCTTGCCAACGATGCTGGTGGAAATTGAAGCTGAAGCACTGGTGGAGTAATGCTCCTCACATTGGCGTCGTTCCTATTGCCGCCGCTGTTCGTTTTTGGCGTTTATCACCTGCTGACGTGGTTCAACGTTTTTCGAATCAACGAACGCGTCTTTTGGAAGCGCGTGGCGATTACGTCCGCTATTTGTCACGTTCTACTCGTATCGGGATTTTTCGCATTTAGTTATATCGATGCCGGCAACACAACTGCGTTCGGGATATATCTTTTCAATCGTTCGAATTTTTGGAGACTGATGACGATCTTCGATACCGCGCCAATGCTGGTGATCATTGGCTTGCTTGCGGGTCTTGACCGTGCGGGTGTTAATCCGCCGGGCCTGGTCGCGATCACGGTAGCAATCACGTATATTGTCGGCAGCGTCCAATGGTTTTTCGTTGGTGGCGGAGTCGGCGCGTTGTTGGAGAGATTCTTCGAGGGTCTGAAAACTCCCGAGCCCGAAGACGACGAGTGGATGTGAATGGCACCGCGGAATGGTGCCCGCACGCCGGAGGCGTGCTCGGAAATTAGCCAGGGGTACGCGTTTTTTGCG
>QHXA01000470.1 GCA_003222755.1 Acidobacteriota bacterium | reverse complement strand
ATTAACGCAGGCACGACCGAGCTGGTGCCTGGCAGTCCTCGCATTGGTGCGAGTGCACAGGTTGCAAAGAACGGTGAATTCCAGTTCCTTCACGTACCCGAAATGAGGTTATTCGTCAGCGATCGAGTCCTGAATGACAATTGGTTTATTTCCTCTGTTCGCTTCGATGGCAGCGATGTCACCACAACCGGCTTCTCGGCCACGCCAGGAAAGGACAGCATCCTCGAAGTCGTCATCAGCAATGCGAGCGGCACTCTTGCGGGAGTGATCAAGGACGGTCGTCAGAAGCCGGTACCCGCGGGAAGACTTGCTCTGTTGCCGGAACCCTCAGCTCGGGCAAATCCATTTCTCATCAGGACCGGTGTTGCCATTGAAAATGGCGAGGTCCTGATCGAAACAATCCCTCCCGGGGAGTACACTGCCATCGCGTTTCCGGATGAAGATCAATTTACTCCGGCGTTCTTGCGCAACCTGCCATCCGTCGAGAAGTACGAGCGATTTGGTCATCATGTCCACGTCGGCGCTGGAGAGACAACCCGCCTGGAGCTGACCGTAGCGCCGGTGTTACCGAACTAGCTCAGCGAGCGCGCGAACTGAGTTCGCGATACGCGGCTTCGATCATCGCAGTGGGATCGCCATAGCGACCGTCATAGTCGCGCGTCGGGCCGGCTGCTTTCACCTGTTCCACCGTCATCCCTCTGTTGATCATGTCCTGAATACGATCGCGGACAATCGTGATCATGTCTCGATACTCAACCACGTCTGCTTCATCGGCGATACGGCCGTGGCCGGGAATCACCATGGTTCCGCCTTCTTGCCAGTCTTTCGGGATGGTGAGGTCGATAACTCGATTTAATGCTGCGAGCACTCCGCTGAAGCTGCCGCCCTTCTCAGCATCAATAACCGGGTAGCTCGTCATTGAAAAAACGTCTCCGGTAACGACGACATCGGAACGGCGGAAGTAAACGATGCTGTCACCGTCCGTGTTTGCGGGGCCGGGATGGAGAACCTCGAGACCTTCGTCATTCGAGTAGATCTCTTTAGATTCGCCTGGATAAGCATCAGTCGGCCACGCGGAACTTGGAACTGGCGCGGTTTTTCCAGTGGGCGCGCTCATGGTCTTGAGAACGGCTTCATGCGCGATCACCATGGCTCCGTCTCCGGCATAGCCGCCGACCAGAAGACCGCCCCCCATCTTGCTACCGGCCTTCGCAAATCGCTCGTTGCCGCCCGTGTGATCCGGGCGCGCATTCGTGTTGACGATGAAGCGAATTGGCTTCGTCGAAAGCTGGCGGATTGCCGCCGTGACTTTTTCGATCGATTGCGAAAGCCCTGTATCGACCAGCAACACGCCATCGTCTCCAACCTGCACAGCGATGTTTCCGCCCGCCCCCGCAATCATGTAAACGTTCCCTTGTACATGCAGCGCTTCAATATCGCCAATCTTTTGCGCGTCCGCGTAGGCGCCGGCCTCAGCCGGCGCGGGCCGGCTCAAGCCGGCCGCTACAGGCACACCCTTCATCTTTAACATGTATTCCGGATACGTCGTTTCCACTCCGCCCCGCGCAGCCTCCGGCGGCACGCCGCGCTTTGCTGGAAACTCTCGAAGCTGCTCGTTCTTCCCGGGTAAATGATGTGGCACATATCCTTTCTTTTGATTTGGGATCTCGTCGGCAATCTGAGCGGGTCCGCACGGTCCCCACGCGTTGGGTTCGCCATTGAGGTTCAGCCTCCAATCCTGAGTGCGAATGAACGGCTCGCTTAGATATACAGGATCATTCACGATGATGACATCCAGGAGATGGTCGCCGTGCCTTATGAAGCGTTCCGTCATTGTGGCCCGATCGCTGGTGGGAACACCGTTGCGCATGATCCATCCCATCTTGATATGCGTTGTGGTGACGAGCAGCGCATTCGCTTCCCATTTCCCGCTCGAAAAACCGGCCCAAGTGTGCGCCGCGTATTCTGAGGGATGCGCGCGTCCGTCCATCCAAATCGTTCTCGGCCGGCCGTATGTACCGTGAATGGTGTACGCGATGATCTGTCCTGTATCCGGATCGTCGATTTTCCCGATCCGGATATTTCCTGGCTGTCCACGCATTGCATAAGTCACCGGATGCGGAATGCATTGGCGCTCATGAGTCGCCAGCACAGCCTCGTCCCAGCTTTCGGCCTTGAACCGCCCCGCTTCATTGATGGGAAGCCCCGCGTAGTCGCCAATCTCAACGCTCTGCCGGTGATTGATATCTTCATGCGTGAGATTGCTCCACTCGCCCGACAGATCCATTTGGGCGAAGGCTGGACTCGCCGCCAACATTGCCGCCAATACCAAGGATCGGCGCATATGCACCCCCATCGTTTAGTGCGCCGAGTATAATCCTCTTTCGCCGATTTCAATCTGCGGCTGATCAAATCCACATCCGGTCTGTGCTGTTTTGCTGCGGGGGTCTTCGACCGAAATGTTGCCAGATGCTTCACAGATTCTGCGTGAAGCGGAATCGATGCGTTCGTTCATCGTGGAACTTACTCTCCGCATCTGTCGAGAGCGCACGGTGAACTACTTCCTGGAAGATTTTCCAGCAGGTGGCCCCGACGGCATGGCATCTCCAGGTGAAGAGGGCAAGGTCGTGGCGATCCTCCAGAGAGAACTGGCAGCGCATTCCATCTCAGCGATGACGCATGCTAAGGTGGCGCGCCGGGAGAATCTTCTGGCGCGTGTGGGCAAGGCGCGGCCCGGTTACCGCAAGCTAATGGTGCTGCTACACACGGATGTCGTACCCAGCGGGGCGCCTTCGGCCTGGAAGTTTGCGCCTTTCGATCCATTTGAAAAAGGGGGCAAGCTTTACGGACGTGGCGTGTTGGACGACAAGGGACCGCTTGCCTCAGCGTTTGCGACGTTGCTGATCCTGAAGAAATATGAGCGGTTTGTGGATGGTGAATTCATTTTCGGAGCGGTAGCGGATGAGGAGGTCGGCATCGGCGTCGGCATCGATTATCTTCTGGAACAAAAACTGATCGACTGCACCGACGCGATTATCCCCGACATAGCCGGTGAAATGCGAGAGATCAATGTTGCCGAAAAAGGCGGCGTGCTGCTGAAAGTCAAGGCGCACGGCAAACAGGCGCACGCTATGAACCCCGCCAAAGGAGTCAACGCCATTCATGCCATGTCGCGGTTTCTGTTGGGGCTGGAGCGGCTGAATCTGCAGCATGAGACTCATCCGATCTTGGGTGGCCCCACCATTAACACGGGATTGATTTCAGGTGGAATGGCCCCAAACGCTGTGGCCGCCGATTGCGAAGCTACACTAGATATCCGCTACGTGCCCTCGCAAACGCCTGCTGGAATCCGCGACGAGATTCAAGCGCTCGCCAACAGCATTGAAATGCCAGGCGCGTCCTTCTCAGTGGAGATTTTCAAAAGCTCCCGGCCATGCGAAGTCTCCGCAGAGGCGCCTCTCGTAAAGCTCATCCTAAAGCACGCGCCCGATGCGAAAGTCGTGGGCAGCGGAGGTGGAACATTCGCCAATCCGCTCGTACAGGCCGGCATTCAGGCCGTAGGTTGGGCTCCCGGCAACGAGGAAACCTATCACGAACCGAACGAAGAAATCGAAATCTCCCAACTGACGACTTTCGCGGGCAGGCTGGCGAACCTCGCATTCGACATTTGCTCGATACAAACCTGAGACACGCGGTTGCGGAGTTTGGCGTGTTACTCTAGATCGATGTCGATCTTGAAATTTCTTGGCCTGAATGTAGACCAATCCGGAC
>QHXA01000469.1 GCA_003222755.1 Acidobacteriota bacterium | reverse complement strand
CCTGACTAGTGAAAGCCCGGCGTGTTATTTTTTGTTAACATGACGGCCCAATCCGACGATTTCACGGACATCCTTTATAAGTACACCGACCTGAACGGCGCGCAGAAGACCCTCACAACTGGCAAACTGCGATTCACGCGCCCCTCCGAGATGAACGACCCGTTCGACGTGCGTATTGATGAGTGGATGGCGATGGAACACGAACCGTTCTTCAGGGCCGCGTGGCCACTTGTGGCTGAGCGCATGCTTTCGTGCCCGGAAGTATTCGCAAAATTGACCGGGATGGCTCTCCAACACGCGGAGGATATCGTTAAGTCCTTCCTCAACCAGTCCGAGTCCGAAAAGGCGGTGATGGTTGCCGAAATCACGGATATCACCGGCGCAGAAGCGGGCGCTTATATGGCCAAAGCCCGCCGGTCCACCGAACTCACCCGCACACTATTCGCCGCGGCCTTCGATACGTACGGGCTCTTCTGCGCCACGCGCACATTCAGCAACCTGTTAATGTGGGCGCACTATGCTGACAAGCACAGGGGTGCGGTTTTAGGATTTAGGGCGGATCTCGAAAAAGACTCTATGTTGAGGTTAATGAGGCCCGTTCGTTACAGCGACCAGCGCCCGCACGCGATTGACACTGTCGAAGAATTTATGGCCGGTCTTGATATTCCCGGCAATCAAATGGCTCGGAAGATAGCCGACAAACTTTTCCATACCAAGAGCGCGGAATGGGCTTACGAGCAAGAATGCAGACTGTTCATGCCAGATGGTGTACGCGACGGCGAGACGGCCGGTTATTTTCCTTTTCTCCCCAAAGAATTCGAAGAGGTATATCTCGGCTATCGCATGACCGATGACAACAAAGCCGAGATCACCAGGCTCGCCAAGGCTGTCAATTCCGATGTACGCATCTTCGCAGCGACACTTGCCAAGCGTAAATACGCGCTGGAATTCGATCCCGTACCGTAGCCAGAATTGGCGGAATCAGAAAGTGCCGGAGTAAATCCTTCGGCGTTTATCGTGGGTAGAAATTTGGTGGGCGGTGATTGTGGTGCGATACTTGCGAGGCCATGAAAGAGCAAAACGCCCTTGTCCGAGTGAACCTTCCTGACGTTACTGATTACACCACGTCTCTTGTCGAGCAGTTAACGACAGCATTGAATGTTCCGCGGGATATTCTGGCCACCGATCAAGATATCAACCAGGCGTGGCGGGAACTGCCGGCTGTCCTCAATAAAATACCGGCACATCTGCGCGACCCAATCCTGGCAAGAATGTGCGTCGCCGCCTCTGTCGGGTTGCTAGACAGTGCGATCAACTATGCTTGGAATGCCGCCATGATCGAACTGCGCAATAAGGTGCGATCGTTCGGCATAAACGTTGTTCCGCAGATTACCGGAAAAGATTTTGACGAAAAAATCCTTTTGGACCTTCAGGATTCCGAGTTACTGACGCTCTGTCTGAGCCTCAACCTGATTACGGAAGAGGGCTACTTCATGCTCGATCAGAGCCGGGATGTGCGAAACAACTTCTCCGCGGCCCACCCGACGATTGGCGCGGTCGATGGCTTGGAGTTTCTAAACTTCCTGAACAGATGCGCTAAATTTGCTCTCAATAATCTGCAGAATCCTCAGGGTGTCGACATCTCCGCATTCATATCGGCCATCAAGGGAAATCGCTTCGACCAGATGCAGCTGTCGGAGTGGGTTCGGCGGCTCCGCGAGACCCATGACGCACAGCGAGAACTGCTGATAGGGAATTTGCACGGCATCTACTGCGATCCACAAGTTGGCGAGGTAGCGCGGCTAAATGCGCTCGATGTAGCGTCGAGTTTTGCAGGCGATCTTACGAATAAGTCCAAGTTAGGCTTGATTAGCCGCCACTCGGAGTACAACGCGGCCGGGAAACGTGACCGGTTTATCGCTTCGCAGGAATTCTTCACCAAGCTGGGCCTTCTGGCATTGCTTACAGAGGTGGAACGCCACAACATTGTTGTTGGGGCGTGTAACCGACTGATGGGAGTCCATCAGGCCTGGGATAACTTCCACAACGAGCCGCCGTTTGCGGAGAGACTTCATGAGTTGTCCACTCAGATAGAAGTTCCGGAAACTGCGAAAGAGGAGTTCGTGAACTCTGTCGCAACGTGCTTGGTTGGTAGTGCATATGGCACATCTCGGGGCGCGGAAGGCTATTACGACGAGATGGTGAGGCGGTTCTCACCCAAAGAGGTCGAAATTCTCTTTGGACTTTTGGATAAGAAGACGACATTGAACTATCGTGTTTCGAATTTTCCTCGGTGCCGACGCCAACTTCGCTCGCTAATGGGCTTGATCGACGAGAAGACGGTGCCCGTTCGTCAGAAAGCGATCTACCAGAGATGGTTAAGCTAGGAGCCTGTTGGGAATAAGGCAGATTCAAATTTGTGATCGCGGCCGCGAATAATCTTGTCGAGTTGCATTGTGGAGGAAACCAACGTTGAGCTTGAAGCGGAGCGAGCGGCATTGAGCCAGGTTTGGCGGAAACGGGTTCGTTTTATATTCATTTTTCGGGGCTCCAACTTCAATTTCAAGCGGCCGCTGTCTGAAGTCCACGTCCGGATCGGAATAACTTCAGGATGTTGTGTGTCAGGCAGACCAGTAGATAAGTGAGCTGCGGGCCCGTTGAAACGAACC
>QHXA01000468.1:6139-9942 GCA_003222755.1 Acidobacteriota bacterium | reverse complement strand
TTTGAGCTGCGGCGAGGCTTGGACTGCCCAGAGGATCTGTCGTCGTGTTGCTGACCGCGATACCCGTGTTGTACCCGCCGCCCACTGTAGCGAACGGGATCAACAACGTGGACGCAGCCGCCGGGAACTGGACAACAACAGGCGGAGTCGTTGCTGGTACGAGCGCGAGCTGGTAGCGCGGAATTTGGCCGGTGTTAATGGCAGCCAGCACTCCGCCCGTACTGCTAAGAGCACTGCCCGTGGGCGCCATCGTTACCTGCGCTGTGACCGCTGTTGCAGGAAGGGGTGCTGTTCCTCCCGTTATCGAGGTGCAGGCAACCCACACCACATCCACGGAGGACTGGCTCACTGGAGTAGTGAAGCCGACAAGAATCGTGTTCGCGCTCGTATTTAATACGCCCAGCGACCCTACAGTCACTGCAGGCGTTCCAGCCGAGGCGTTCCCACTGGTGTCCGTAAGGATCGCGTTACATCCACCGATGGAGACCCCCGCCGGGATATTGTTGAACTGAACCAAAACCTGTGTAGACGATGCGGTAGAAGGCGGGAACACGCCTCCGCCGTTGAACTGACTCGAGCTCTTCCACAAGTCTTGATAGTTCTCTTCAATCCGAAGGACAAAGGTTGTCTTGGTGCCGACTCCGAGCAAATTGTAGACTGCCGGACCACCGACTGTCGACCCCGCCGGGAGGAGCGCACTACTCACCGCCGTTGGGAGACTAGTAGGAAGCGAGATCTTGTCCGCTGTTATGCCTGGCAGAATGCTCGTAATAACGTCTTGCGAGCCGGGTGAAGCAGCACTGGTAGGACTACCAATGCTATATCCAGCGCCCGGCGTTGATGTCAAAATTGCCGACATCTTCCACAATGTGGTGCCATTTAGCGAAAGCAGTACTCCTTTGAGGTCGAACACCCCCACGTCGCCAGGGTTCCAGGTGATGACGCCACCAGTAGCCGTGCCGTTCGTAGAGAGTGGGATGGGTAGGCTCCCGCCTTGGTTACTGGTGGCATTTAGTATCGGCGGGTTAAGTATGGTGGCGACGGTTGTGGCGGTGCCGCAACTGAATTTATTTGTTCCAACAAACGCCGGGTTGCTCGCTGCGGTGGGGCACTCGATATGAAGGGACGGAGCAACGCCGGTCCCACCGGGAAACGCTGTACCACTCGTGATCGGAACACCGAAACTGATCGACAGAATGCCGATGCTCATGATGTTTGGAAACGATGGGGCGGCGCTACTCGGCGCCGGCAATAGTGTAGCCCCCGTCGCGTTCGTGCACGTGACACGTACCGTGTTGTTGCCTGGGACACCTCCTTCAGTCCCATCGGGACCCGCAGCCGGGGGTTCAGTATGACCGGTGGAGGTCCCACGCGTGGTGGCACCTAGGGGCACTGACAATTCGCACTGGACGGTTGTCGGCGCTTGGGCAAATGCCGCGCAACTCAGTGCCAGCATAATGCCCATAAGAAGCATGGGCATGAACACTCGCTTAAATAGCATCTGATTCTCTCCTTTGTCGAAAACACGTTTGTTCGTCAACCACGTTCACACATAGTGCGAAACCCACAACTCGGTACTCAGCAAGAGCTCAAAAAACCAGCGGCAAAAAGCCTAACACGATCGGTCTTTGAGATCTAAGCAATAACTTCCGTGTGCGAAGCGAATTTATGCTGCGCACACGAAACACTTCAACCTGGCCTTCTGCGCATGCACTTCACGAACCAAACATTTGTGCAAGTAAACTTCAGGAAACAAAGCAGCGGGCGTATGGCTGGGATTTTGAAGGTGAGTCGGAAGCGCTCACGCCTTCTCATCGATGAGCAAAATTTACTCACGATCAGCGCTGGTCAGGTACTCCATGTCTCTCAACAAGCCATAAGGCTTTCCGGTATGGCCCACGCGGCGAGAGATTTTGAGTTCTGCGCTCAATCCACGTTGCCGGAGAATCTTGCAGGCGAGCGATTGTAACCACGGCTGGAGCATTGCCTCGATCAAACGCAAGATGAGTAAGCAGAGGCGAGTCGGGCGGCAAGCCCGTTTGGTTGTGAAAATCCGCTTGGGTCCGGAAGATTGAATGCTGCCGGATATTGAGTATCGATTGCAAAAGCTGGGGTGTCATGCCGGGAATCACCTGGAGCACAGTCGCAGATGCATAGTTGGGGTTCACGCGATTTCCAGTCGGGAGGGCGGCTACAAAACGGACCAGGCTAGGCCGCAATGCGGGACTCTCGTTCGAGTTGATGATTGCGGGAGACAAAACCTCGGGAGTTATGCCTTGGATCAGATGCAGGTCTGCGCTTCCGAGAGGTCCATTTCTCGGGCGATAGCCCCGGTTCAAATACGATTCGGCTTCGGCGCCGAAAGGGCGGATTTCGTCATCGTAGTCGATCCAATCTGCAATCGCCGCGGCGATCTGACGGCCCCTGTCCGAATCCCCGGTCCAGGCTGTAAAGAACGCAGCGACCTCATCCTCCTTGGCCGACGTCACATCCAATTTGCCGTTCTCGCCCTCCAACACGATGTCGGTCGTGCCGGCATCGAAAGTGACCCGATACCTGATGCCCGCGATAACCGGCGCCACAGGAAGACCCGCCAGATCCTCAGTGGTCGAGCCGAGCACTCGGCTCCCGAGGTAGGCCGCGACCTCATGACCGGATTTCGCGAGACGTTCCGCCTGCAGAACATTCCAAGAATCTTGCGCGACTCGGACTTCCGTTCCTACCGCAGCAGCAAGGGTCAACGCGATTGCAGACAACATGACGAGCGTCGAGAAGACGAGTAGTAAGGCGAACCCAGACGAAGCTTGGTGAGTTCTCATTGAAGCGCCATGCCTTGCTGTGCCGACTCGGCGTAATCGAGCGGGATGAGCAATCTCACGAGATCTCTCGCCGTTTTGCATTGCAGACGAATCGCGAAAGGCAGCGGCGCGTTGGGTACCGCACCCGTCCAAGCGGGAAACCATTGGGGTTTCTCGCCCGTCGTATCGAGATATTCAAAACGAATATCACTGCAGCTCAGCATCTCAGCCCGGGCTGTAATGCTTTCTGCAGGCGAGTTGTCCGGGGATTCGATTCTGTGCTCTTCAACGACAAGTTTCGTTTGGCTGTTGGATGCCTTTTCCAGCTGTAAGTCGACCCATCGCGGCAGACCATCCGGACCCTCGAGTATTCCGTTGCGGGATACAAATCGGACGTGTTCCGGCTGTCCTTCGAAGGCAATATGGTCGACTCGTCTGTCTCCGTCCTGGATCCAGTAATGCAACGGAAGCGCGCCCTGCAGCTGTCCGCGAAGAATATCGCGTTCGATTCGCTCCATTCTCATCGCTTCCGCTCTTGCATTCCCGCGCTCAGCGATATCGAACCCAAGGCTCATACCGGATGCGAGCAGCGTCACAACGAGTCCAAGCAGCGTCAGGGCGACCATGACTTCAATGAGCGTGAAACCGTGCTTACTGGAGATCACGTAGCTGCTCCTTCAAGGAAGGAATCACTGTTGTGACTCCCGGCTGGTATCGATATGTCTGGATAACGCGCTTCTGCATTCCGTTCCGGCCCATCCACTCCAGGGTCAGATCGATACGGATTACGGATGCAGGATTTCGCTGTGGACCTGCTTCGACAGGCGAAATAAAAGGAGACGTCTGCAGAGTCCAGCGTGTACCGTCGTCGAACACGCCACTGGCCGAATCGTTGGGCGCGATTTTTTTGATGAGATCGAGTTCTGCAAGCTTATATCGCGCCAATTCTACGCGACGGTCGTTCGTCTCCGCGCGTTCCAGCCCTCTTACGGAGCCGGACATTCC
>QHXA01000468.1:5500-6073 GCA_003222755.1 Acidobacteriota bacterium | reverse complement strand
CCTTCGAATGGACCTCACCGGGAAGCCGGCCGACCTCTACCATCATCTTTCGTCCTCGTTGATTCTCGAGCACAACGGGCCCTGTAGCGATGATCTGTCCTGTCGGCAAAAACACGACTCCGCTGGGTTTTTCGGGGCGAACCGTAATTGAAGCTGGGACTTCCAGCTGTCTAAAAATCGATCCTTTCCGTAGCAGTTGAAATCGATGCTCCGCATAATATCCCGCGATCTCAGTTCCGTCTCTGCGGGCAACATCCGATGCGAATCGGAATAACGCAACGGTCCGGCGTCCGGCAGACCGTAGGACCCAATTGTCATAACTGTTGGTCATGGACGGAACGACCATAGCCAGCGCGATCGAGAGGATCACCATGACGACAAGCAATTCGACCAGTGTCACACCTCTCTGATCGAGTACGCCAATGTTCCGCATGTTCTTTAGGACGCGACGCCCATTCAAAAGGACGAACCTTCCGAGCCTAGGGCTCTTGGAATGGCCACAAAAAGGCACAAAGATCACAAAAAACGGTTTCGATTTTTTGTGCTTCTTGTGCCTTTTTGTGGCCATTCCTC
>QHXA01000468.1:0-5466 GCA_003222755.1 Acidobacteriota bacterium | reverse complement strand
CGGAAGCGATCGTGCGCATCGTTGTGTGTTCTTTCAGTAAGGCTGGGATGACATTGGTGCGGTGCAGTTCGGTTGTATCGCCACTGGTGCCGGTAATCGCGCCACATTCCCGCATCTGTTCCTGTATCCTGCGATAAACGGCATCCCATGAGGCGAACATGGCACGTTCATCAGACCTCTTCATATAGCGCGGACGAAAGATCGCGAGCATACTTTCCGCGCCGCTCGTCAACGCTTGACGAACCGCCGTTTCCATTTTTGTTTGGTGGTCGCCGCGACTAAACGCGCCGTGCAGCGCGCGCCGAATCGCGCTCATTAGACCCGCTTCAGCGTTGCGCTTGGTCGCGCCGTAGAACCGGCGAAACATCTTGAACTTCCATACCATCAGATCGGTGCGGCTTAGGGAATCGCAATAGGTCTGCGACGGTATGGGCGCGAGCGCATTCAAGATGTGCCGGAAATACTTCCGATCGATCTTAATCCGTCCACGTTCATAGAGACTGCGGAACAATTCGGTGCCCGGCAATGCCATGTAGAAATTGATGCCAATATCGCTAACGCCCCGCCAGGCCAATTCGTCGAGGAATGGCAGATTCTCAGCCAGATCTTCGGGTGTGTCGTGGGGAAATCCAATGACCAAGAATGCGGAGACATCCAGGCCGGCGCTAGCCGCGGCGTCAACACTCGCAAATAATTTTTGCGCCGTCATTTTCTTCTTGATGAGGCGCCGCGTGCGGTCAGATCCCGATTCCGGAGCATAAGACATCGTCGTCATGCCGGATTTTTTAAGCAGGTGCGCGATCTCGGCATCGATAGCTTCGGACCGTGTGCCCGTTGGCAATTGCCACTGGATGTTCAAATTTCGTCGGATGAGTTCTTCGCAGAACGCTTTAATCCAATCTCTCTGAATGATTGCCGTTAAGTCCTGGAAAGGGAAATTGCCGGCGCCATATCGTTTCACATACATCTCTATCTCATCGACGACCTTCACAGGATCGCGAGGTATCCAGCGCGGCAGCCACATATTTGGCGCAGAGCAATAAGTGCATTGGTACGGGCAGCCACGCGTCGCAAGGATTGGAATAGTCATGCGAGAAGAGTACAGAGATCCCTCGAACCGATGCTGATGGTATGTACTGAGCGAGAAATAGTCCCACGCCGGCGTGGGGATGCTATCGACGTTGATTTTTCGCTCCCGGCGGGGATTGACCTGTACGCAATCGGCCTGACGATAGGCTATACCGGCAACGTTAGTAAACTGTCGATGTTCGCGGAGCGTGCGCACTAACTCGACAATCGTCTCCTCGCCCTCCCCGAGCACTGCAATGTCCGCCTTCGACGTCAGCAATGAGAATTCCGGCAGGGACGTCACGTGCTCGCCACCAATAACGATAGCCGCATTGGGAAACCGCTCGCGGATCAGATCGATCAGTCTGACCACCGCCGGCCATTCGTGCGTGAAGACCACGGTGATGCCAATAATATCCGCCCGTTTTGGAATCCGGTCGACAACTTGTTCAAACCGCAACCCAACGAGGTAGCCCTTGCAATAGTTCGTACGCGTGTCAGGCCCTTCACCGACCGCATCGACGATCTTGATATCGAAAGCGGCCTCTCGAAGAGCTGCTGCGATGAAGGCGAGCCCCAATGGCAACGTAATGGATGCGCTCGAAAAACGAAACGACTCGGCCGCAGGAGGTCTGATCAGGCAAATAATTGGATCATGACGATGCAATGTTTGCAGATTTATAGCATTTTTCGTTTGCGCAGAGAAGCGATAGTCTTCGTTATAATCTGCCACGTGTCATCTGCAACAGTGCTGGTCTCCGGTTCGTGCGGGCTGATCGGTTCGGAAGTCTCGCTTTTCTTCGCCCGAAACGGTTTTCACGTCATCGGAATCGATAATAACTACCGATCCGTGTTTTTCGGACCGGAAGGCGATACTTCCTGGGTGCTCGAGCGTCTGCAGCGTGATATTCGGCATTATCGGCACGAACATTTCGATATCAGGGATCGTGCAGCCCTGTTCGCGCTCATGGAACAATCACGGCCGAACCTGATTGTCCACTGCGCCGCACAGCCATCGCACGATCGCGCAGCCAGTATTCCATTTCTGGATTTCGAAGTAAATGCGGTTGGCACACTGAACATGCTCGAGGCCGCAAGACGCGCGTGTCCCGAATCTCCGTTCATCTACATGTCCACGAACAAAGTTTATGGAGACCGGCCTAATACTATCCGGCTGGAAGAACTAGACACACGTTGGGACTACGCGGATGGCGCTTTCGAAAACGGGATTCCCGAGGATTTTGCGATAGACCAGTGCAACCATTCCATCTTCGGCGCCTCGAAGCTCGCCGCTGACATCATGGTCCAAGAGTATGGTCGGTACCACAACATGCCAACCTGCTGTCTGCGCGGAGGCTGTTTGACAGGACCCAATCACTCCGGTGTTGAACTGCACGGGTTTCTGAGTTATTTGACCAAATGCAATCTCGAGGGACGTGAGTACAAGGTCTTCGGCTACAAAGGTAAGCAAGTCCGCGACAATATTCATTCCGAGGACGTGGCCAGTTTCATATTCGAGTTTTGGAAAAAGCCTCGTACAGGGGAAGTTTATAATCTCGGCGGCGGCAAACAGAATGCTTGCTCGATCTTGGAGGCGTTCGGAATAGTCGAAGAAATTACAGGCCGGCCTATGAAGTGGCGGTACATCAATGAGCACCGCGTCGGAGACCACATCTGTTACTACAGCGATCTGCGCAAGATGAAGTCTCATTTCCCTGCATGGCAGATCACGAGATCTCTAACTGACATCTTTCGTGAAATCGCAAATTCGTGGAAGCAGCGCATTGCCGAAGGCGCCGCAAAATGAAACTTCTCATTACTGGAATCTGCGGGTTTGCCGGCAGCGCGATCGCTCAGTCACTTCTGGAGCGAATTGAAGGTCTCACGATTGTAGGAATTGACAATCTGCTACGGTCCGGTTCCGAAACCAATCGTTTGAAGTTGCGCCAGCTCGGCGTGAAATTGATTCACGGTGACCTTCGCATGGCGAGCGATTTCGAAACGCTCACTGAGGCCGATTGCGTCATCGATGCCGCGGCGAACCCCAGTGTTCTAGCCGGCCGCCAGCAGGAGTTCACCAGTCGCCAACTGTTCGAGCATAATCTGGCTGGTTTCCTGAATGTTCTCGAGTATTGCAAGACTTACAAAGCCACGTTGATCCTGCTCTCGAGTAGCCGTGTCTACTCTATTCCTGTGCTGGAGTCACTGCCATTGAAGGTCTGCGGCAATGCCTTTCGTTTGGATAATTCCCATCCACTACCGTGCGGGGTATCACCACGAGGAATCAGTTCGGACTTCGCCACCACACCACCTGTCTCCTTGTACGGCAGCATGAAATTGGCATCCGAAGCAGTGGCCCTTGAATATGGTGCAGCATTCGCCTTCACAGTCTGGATCAACCGATGCGGTGTGCTCGCCGGGGCGGGACAGTTCGGAACACCTGACCAAGGCATTTTTTCTTATTGGATCAACGCGCACCTCCGGAGGCGTCCTCTACGTTACATTGGGTTCGACGGGACCGGTAGACAGGTTAGAGATATGCTTCATCCGAGGGACCTAGCAATTTTGTTGGAATGCCAAATCCGTTCCGGGCGGAGCGGAGGGCAGCGCATCTATACGGCAGGAGGTGGAGTCACCCGTTCGATATCGCTGGCCGATCTCAACGCCTGGTGCGATGCTCGTTTTGGTCGCCAAACCCCCGAGCCCGACCCACGCCCGCGACCCTACGACGTTCCATACGAGTCTGAGCTCGATTTTGGTTGGGTACCGCAGTTGGAGCTCGAGGGGATCCTGGATGAGATTGCGAGCCACGCTCAAGATCATCCCGATTGGCTGGAGAGGAGCGGATTGTGAATTCGCCTCTGATCGAATCACAGCAGCCGATCCGGCTGCTTTCGGTCGTCATTCCGACACGGAACGAAGAGGGAACCATCGCTTCGACCGTTGAACACCTCTACATCGAGTTGCGGCTGCATGGAATCGAACATGAAATCGTCGTCGTTGACGATGGCAGCACAGATTCAACCTGGGACACAATTTGCAAACTGGAAGCGCGTGTCCCCACGCTGAAACCCTTGCGCAATCCCGGTGAGAACGGCTATGGGCGAGCCGTTGCCTTCGGCTTTGATCAGATGCGAGGTGATGCGGTGGTTGTGATGATGGCTGACGAATCAGACGATTGCCGCGATGTAGTTCGCTATTGGCGGTTACTCAATGATGGCTGGGACGCCGTGTTCGGCTCGCGGTTCATCCGCGGCGGTGGGGTCCTCGATTACCCGTTTCATAAGCTATTGCTCAATCGGTTGGCGAATTGGTTCCTGCGGTTTATGTTCAATGTCCCGTTCACTGACTTCACCAACGCATTCAAAGCTTACCGCCGTGGTGCTCTGGACGGATGCCGGCCCTTACTCTCCCCGCACTTCAACCTGAATATTGAGCTTCCACTGAAGATCATCGTCCGCGGCTACTCTTGGACTTCTATGCCGATTACCTGGCGGAATCGCCGTTCTGGAATTTCCAAGTTAAAAATCGGCGAAATGGGAAGCCGTTATTTTTTCATCGCATGTTACTGTTGGTTTGAGAAGTACTTCAGCCGTGGGGACTACCGCAAGGCTTCGCAAACCAACAAGGTTCCGGAACGGATAAGCAGCGGTCGGAATGTGTAATCCGATCCGGGCATTCGGATGAAAAATTCTCTAAACAGTCCAACAGCACTTGAGCGTCTCTATCGCAATCGGTTCGATGGGCACGCCGAGTATCGAATGCGCGTTTGGAAAATATTGGCCGGCAGATTCTTTTCACAATACGTCGCGTCGGACGCAACAGTCCTGGACCTGGGCTGCGGACACGGGGAGTTCATCAATAACATTCACTGCGGAAAAAAGTTTGCTATGGACCTGAATGCGGGCGTGCGGCAGCAGCTGGATTCAGACGTGATTTTCGTAGAACAAGACTGCTCGCAACGGTGGGAGATCGCTGATGCCACGCTGGACGTAATTTTTTCGAGCAACTTTTTCGAACATGTCCCTTCAAAGCAGGCGCTGAGCGACATCATAGCCGAGGCCGGGCGTTGTATCCGTTCTGGTGGCCGACTCATTGCAATGGGTCCGAACATTCGCTTTGTCGGAAGTGCATACTGGGATTTCTGGGATCATCACTTGCCGTTGACGGAATCGTCGGTAGCGGAACTTTTGGAAATGCACGGCTTTCGCATAGAGCGCTCCTTAGATCGCTTTTTGCCGTACACAATGGTCAATAAGCGGCCCGTTCCAGCTGCATTCATAGCGTTGTATTTGATGCTGCCTGCGATGTGGAAAATATTTGGAAAACAGTTCCTGATTATCGCAGCGAAACCTTGATGGTCTCATCGCGACATTGCTTTCCCCCGCTTACGCCGGA
>QHXA01000467.1:3670-7475 GCA_003222755.1 Acidobacteriota bacterium | reverse complement strand
ACGAATTGTCGCCGCCAGGTCCTCCAAATGGGTTGGATATATTCGGATGATTGAGCACGTTGAAAAACTCGGCCCGGAATTGAGTCCTGACACGCTCGTGAAATTTCCACACCTTCGTTAATGAAAGGTCCCAGTTGTAGTAAGGCATACTTCGGAACACGTTGCGTCCTAGCGTGCCATAGCTTCCGTAGGCTGCTGGAATCAGGATCGAATTGCCCAAAGCATAACAACCTAAGTTCGTGAGCGATGCCACAGCCAAACCTCCCGCGGCCTGCGCCTTTCCTACACAATCCGGATTGCTGGTGCCCGGGAAATACGGAATTCCGCCGTTACCGCCGTTCGTACTGAGCAGTGCCTTCGAGGTCTTGAAATCAGCTGGAGTTCCAAAGAAGTTCCATCGTTCACCGTCGCTATTCTGAGCATTCACCTCGCCGGTTCCGCTGATGTCCGTAGTTGTGTCGTTCACACCCCATGGTAATCCGCTTTGTATCGACACAATGGAATTGAGAGACCAGCCCTCCAGTATTTGTGCGGGTGTCTTCACGCCGGGAATTGCGTAGGTCAGCGAGTATGTGAACCGATGCGTGACATCGAACTCGCTCGGGCCGTAGAGATCTCTCGTGTTGTTCGCATTGATCGGATTCCTGAACCTCCAATTGTCCGAAGACATCGCGAGTGCATGCGCATAGGTGTAGCCAAGAACAAACGACACGCCATGCGATGTCCGCTGAGTCATCGACACCTGCAGCCCGTGATAGTTGGATTTGTTATTGTTGGACAACCAGTTGATGTAACTCAGGTAGGGGAATTTGCTCGCGAAAGGCCGAGCCGCTTGCTCGGCTGCAGTGTCTGGGTTGCAGTTGTCATACTTGGGAGCGCTCGCAAGGCACTGTCCAGCAGGACTCCTCGCGACTGCCGGATTTCCCCAACCGGGGCTGAAACCTCCGACCAACTGTGGTTGGTTTAGATCGGTCAGTCCTACTAATTTCGTCGCATGATTACCGACGTAAGCAATATCTACCGACAAGCTATTCGTGATGGCCCGCTGGATATCGATGTTCCATTTATTGATGTACGGAGTGCGCAAATTGCGATCGACGCCCATGATGGTGCACGGCTGCGGCGTCAGTCCTGAAGGAAGGGTGACCGTACCATCACCGCCTACCGGCGACACCGAATAAATCGGCGTGTTGGAACTGTTGTTCGCCCAGTTGTACTTGATCGTTCCGGCTGTGGCCTGCGATCCAAGCGCTGCGCCTGTGAATGTAATCGCACCGACGTTGATCGTCCCTCCGGCAGTCGTCGGCGTAAGGTTCCGATTCGTATAAAGCGCCACACCGGTGGGGAGAGTGCGCAAACCAAGCAGGTTACCAAGCGCCATAATCGCATCGTAGCTGCCTTGCTCGAAATAGATGCCGCCACCCGCTCGAATAACAGTCTTGCCGTTGCCGGCGATGTCCCAGGCTACGCCGGCTCTGGGTGCGAAGTTGTTGTGATCGCCGTTATATACGGAACTCACTTGTTTTCCTGCTTGGACCAGTCCCATGTTTGGATCGAAGTTGCCGATCAGGTTGTTGGATTCTTTCACGACCGTGTTGATCTCGTAGCGCAGACCGAGATTCACTGTGATTTTCGGAGTAAGCCGCCAATCGTCCTGAACGAAGAGTCCATACCCCTCGTTCTGCAAGTGCCGCAGGAAATCTCCACCAGCGAACAGTGCTCTGTTCATGTTGCCGCTGAAAAAGCCTTGCAGATTCGGGAATCGGATCGGCCCCTTGGTATTTGCTGTGACATTGTTCGTGCTCTGATTGACAAGGATCTCGCCTCCGACCTTCACGGCATGTTTGCCGCGCAGGACGGAAAGCGTATCGCTAATCTGATATACACCATCCGGTCCGACCGTCTTGGGCCAGCCCAAGCCTAGTTGAAACGAGAAGCCGCCCTGAAACGAGAGTGCCGGCAATCCCAAGTAGGCCGGATTCGTTTGGCCTGTGTATACGTGATAGGTATTGCCGTTGTAGTTGTAGTTTGCGGGATTTTGCGTGTGATCGACGCTTTGAAAGACTTGGTAATAATGAGAATAGCCCGCTCGAAGTGAATTCACCACGTTTGAACTCGGAATCCAGGTCCAGTTGCCTGAACTCACTTGAGAACGCGCATATTGGCTAGTGAGCCACGGTCCCGCTATCTGGGTAGTAGGAGCATCAACAAACACCCCATCACCTGGGCTGATGAAATACATGCCACTTAGTGAGTGTTTGGCATTCAGATGATAGTCGACCTTCACAAGTCCGGAGTCGATCCGATTTTCGCTAGCCAGCGAAGTATTGATCGCCAACGTTGGTCCGGGATTCACCGGAAACAGACCCGGGAAATTTGCAAGCGGGTCACAGTTGGCGCTCAGCCCCGCCAATTGCGTGCTCAATGCGGTTATCGGACCGGATGCCTTAGCAGCATTGCAGGCGGCGATCAGATTTTGTGTTGCGGAGCCGATACCCGCCGCCGTGATCGGAACCTTGTGTTGAACCGGATTACCCACGCTGTAGCGTTGTTCCTCGAAGTTGAGGAAGTAAAAAAGTTTCTCCTCTCGGATCGGGCCGCCAAGACTGCCGCCGAACTGTTCCAGTTGTAACGGTGCTTGCGGAGTCCCTGGTTTTTCGAAGAAATTGCGGGCATCCCAGTCACCGTTGCGGCCGTAGGCATAAGCGGTGCCGTGAATCGCGTTGGTTCCCGACTTTACGCCCACGTTAACCACAGCACCCGGCTTCCAGCCATACTCGCCGCCAGGATTTTGTTGCGTCTTGAATTCATTGATGGCGTCGATAGGTAGCATCGTTCCCGCGTCACCCGCGGCCATGACGGCGTTCATCATGCTTTGTGCCATCCACGGATCATTACTATTGATGCCATCAACCATGAAATAGTTGTCGTGTGGACGTCCTCCATTTGTGCTGTTCGTCCAGCCTGAGTTGCCGGGATACTTCGATACGCCTGGACGGAGGTCCAACAGGTTCTCGAAGTTCCGTCCGTTCAGAGGCAGATCATTGATGACTTGGTTCGGAATCGTCCCACCAAGTTCTGCATTGTTGGTTTCCACCAAAGGACCTTCGGCCTGGACAGTTATGACTTCTTTTTGTTCACCAGGCTGGAGCGCAACATCCACACGAATGTCTTGTCCCACCTCTATCCTGATGTTCTGTCGCTCGACTGTTGTGAAGCCAGCCAGCGCGACTCGAAGGGAATATGTCCCCGGAAGCAGATTCGGAGCATTGTAAACTCCCGCTTCATCCGTCATGAGCGTACGAACGGGGCCTCTATCAACATCTCGTATAGTGATGCTGACGCCGGGAATTACAGCTCCAGTCGGGTCTGTAATAGTTCCTAAAATTCGGCCGGTGCTGCCTTGTGAGAACATGGAAGAACAAAAGAACAAGACTGCAAAGCACATGCCGGCAATCGCAAAACCGTTTAGCGGGCGGAGACGGGACGGTACGCAAATATCGAAGGAATCCATGAAGTCCTCCTTGGTTGTGGCAGATCGGAAACAAGCGGATCTGCGCACATGCGGTCTGGCTACCCTTCACGTATACAGTGCGTCGTTGAATTTGCGCGGAGTATATACGCGTCCGCCACATGCAAAAATTAAAACAGCATTAAATTCAGTTAATCTTTGGCTGACGCTTGCGGCGGAGGCTAATAGTCGTGTCCTTCAGCAAGCTCTGCATCGCGATGGGTTCAGGCACCGACGTCGCTCGAGAAAGTGCACAGATCATGCTGATCGGCAATGATCTTCTAAAGTTCGTGG
>QHXA01000467.1:0-3478 GCA_003222755.1 Acidobacteriota bacterium | reverse complement strand
GCACGATTACTGCGATACGGCGGCGGGTAATGGGATGGCTAACAACACTGGTGATGCTGACGGCGTCTGCCGCACTTATTCTGACTTGGAGCAGCTCACACTAACGAGAGCAGCTACGGAGTGCTTGTCGTCAAGGTATTTGCCTCCTTTAGTTAACGAACAGGAACAAACCGCTGCACTCGTTGTCCGGTGAATACCTCGCCGGTATAGATGTTGCCTCGAGAATCCACGGCGATCATGTGGAGTCCGAAGAACTGGCCGCCATTGTCACCCATGCTGCCAAGCGTGCCGACAATCCTGCCATCGTCGCGGTTCAGGAACCAGATGTGGTTATTCGTCAGATCGGAAATAAACAAAAACCGTTGAGGCTTATCGGGTGAGAAGGCCACGCCTCCGGTGGAACCGCCCACGCCCGTGTACTCGGCGAGTTTGAATTCCTTCTTGAAGCTCCCTTGCTTATCGGTAACGTGGATGCGGTTCGCATTCCGATCGGCAGCATAAACCAAACCGTCGTCCGAGAAGTTGAGCGTCAGATGGCCCCTGAATTCTTTCGGCATCGGCCCGCCTGGTGTGTACGCACGGTCTGCATCGTCGGTGGTGATTTCTGAAAGTTTGTGACCGTATGCGCCCCAGCCGCGCTTGAAGGCGAAGTTATCGAGAGAAAAGACCATGACGCGGCCGCCCAGGTAGTTGTCCGCGATGTAGATCTCATTGGCCGGCTCGTCGATTCGAATTTCTTCGATTCCTCCCACGATCATCGGCGTTGTCGGAGGATACTTTTTTCGAAAGGCTGCCTGTTGAGCCGCTGCCTGCGCCGCGGCCTCCGCCTGATTGCCGCGACCGCCGCGCCCTCCGGCACCCGCGGCAGGCACTGTAATGAATCCCGCAACGGGTCCGGCACTGCCCTGGCCCGGAACACGCGTCGGAAGCGTTGGCGCGACAAACGGCTGGCCCTGTGGCGTCTCGGGCACGTGAGGTACTTCACCGACAATCTTGCCGGTCTTCGGATCGTACTTGCGGACCGTGTTCTGTCCGATGTACACGAAGCCCTTGCTGTCAACGTCCATGCCGTGACCTTGCGGCGCGTCAAAGGAACCGATGACGTTGCCCTGCTTGTCGAAATGGATCATTGCCGGAGGATGAACACAGCAATCGGCAATCGGAGGATTCAACTCTGCTTCAAGCGCTCGATACTGGTCAAATCATTCGGGCCATCGAGTACCCAGACGTTATCGTCCTTGTCCACCGCCAGCCCAGTAACACCTCCGAGCTTCCACTTGTTCGGCAGTGGTTTCGGCCAGTCCGGATCGAACTTATACTTTGGCGCGGCTTGGCCTTGCCCTTGCACTGGAGCTCGCACACCGGCCAGAAGAGCAACACATACGACCAACAAACTCGGGCCGGCCCACAGGGACAGCGCGCGCAGACTTCGATCCGTTCTCATGGATGGGCCTCCATTACACTCACTTGGTTATTGTCGTTTTCTTTTACTCGAACAGTTCCGGGAAGTAGAACGTGACGACCTGGTTCGTTTGAGAACAGGCGATCATGATCTCTTTGAACTTCGGAATGACGGCAATTCCGGCGTTCTGCCTTCCTCCTCCAATCAACTCTTTAACCGGGATTTTCCAGCGTGGTGCAACGTCGCCGTTATCCATGACACTCCAGACGGCCCAATCATCTCTTGAATTGGTCAGGATCCAACCCTTTACGGGATAGATCGCGATCTGCCCACCTCCGAAGCCGCCGGTCTTTGGTCCTTTGATCACGCGCAGAGGCTTGGTGTTTCCACTGGCCTCGCGGTCAAAGATCAAAAGGGCGCCACCACTTTTCACGACCAGAAGATTATGGATCGGGTCCACGGCCGATTGCGGAGTCGCCGAGTTGATCAGCGTGTCCGGGCCGGCCAGAATCCGTTTGGGCGCGACGTCGCCGTCGGCCAGACGGTCGAACACGTAAACGCCTTGAACGCTGCCCGTGCCGCCGCCTCGGAGCCCATTGCCGACAGGGAGAAAGATCTCGTTATGTTCAGGATCGGCTGTCACGGTGTTGAGAGCGCCGGTATCGGCTCCTAATATCTTCGTCTTCGGCCCCTGGATCACACGGATAGGCGGTTCTTCTCCGTTGACACTTCCGCGGAATGTCAGGATGGCTTGCGTCAATGGACTGTTCACAACAATTTCATCGTGGATCGGATCATACGAAAAACCGTGCATGGTCCTGCTGAGCTTTGTTCTGTGGCCTTCGATCGTTCTTACCGGCGGCTCATTTATCTTCGCCTCCCGGGCGAAGCCCGCAATCTGCGGATGAGTCACTCAGTTCGGCACCCATATCTGGTCTCGCCGCGAGTCATACGCCAGCGCCTCCACTTTGCCGAACTTCAATGAGACCTTGCCCTCCGGTGCGCTCCGAATGGTGCGTATTGGCGCAACGTTTCCGTTCGCGTTGAGGGAATACACAAAAGCGGACGCGTTCCCAAAATCGGCAACCCACAGTTCCTTGTGCTTGCTGTCGACAAATACACCGGAAGGATTCATCAGATGAGTCCGGTCCCCTTTTATGATTCGCGTCGGCGCGACATTGCCCTTGTCCGTTTCCTTGAAGACAAGTACCGAATGGCCAATGTCATTCGCGACGTAAATATCGCCGTTATCGGGATCGAGCGACATCTGCGCGGGCCAGTTCAATTGTGTCAGGGAACCTTGAATGATGCGCAGCGGAGCAACATCTCCTGCGGCGCCCATCGGGTATACCGTAATCGAGGGATCCTCAAATCTGCCGGTACCGGCGATAGTGGAGTCACTGACGTGGCCCCAATTGGTCACAAGCATTAGCTTGTTCTTTTGATCCAGGACGATACCGTGAACGTCCGATAACCGAGTACTCTCGCCCTGTAGGCTCCGCAACGGTTTCTCATTACCGGAGGCTCCCTTGCGATAAACCGCCACCTGAGGCGGATGCTGAACGCCAACGTAAAGCTCCTGCTTCTCTTCATCCATCGCGAGAGCGAAGCCGCGATGAGGAGTTTTGAGGGTGCGTGGCGGTTTGACATTTCCGTTCGCCTCGCGAGGGAAAATGACGACCTCGTCTCCCGTGTCCGTTTCGACCGAATAGATGTCACCGTTCTTCGGATCAATGTAAATCCCGTTGTTGTATTGGATCTCGGTCTCCGGCCCTTGAATAACCCGCTTCGGTTGCGTCAACGGAACTCCTGGAGGCGTATTGTCGAGCCGGTTGAATATCCGGAGCGCCCAGTTGTTTTGATCCATGAGGACCACTTCATCAAAATTCAGATCCACGGCGACCGAGCTGTAAATCGGATCCTGATCCCGGATCGTGCGTGTCGGCGGACGATTGATAAAACCCGTCTGACCGGATTCCTGCGAACCGGCATATACCGATGCTTCACCAAAGGTGTCGAATAGATTGGCTTGTTCCGGCAACGCATCATACCCGGGTTGGCAATAATCTCCAGATG
>QHXA01000466.1:6016-6472 GCA_003222755.1 Acidobacteriota bacterium | reverse complement strand
ACGGTCGGTTCGGCCTGAAAGGGATTGGTCGCGATTGTGGCTCCGCACGCTTTGCACGTGCTGCGGAGATGATGCAGGCCTTTCAGGTTCCCGCACTTGCATTCCCAGTTTCCGATGGAGTAGCTGATGAACTCGAGTGTCGAAACGCCGCGGAAATCGGAAATGGGAAACACGGAGTTGAATACCGCCTGAAGTCCGGTATCTTCGCGCTCCTCCGGGAGCATGTTCATTTGTAGGAACCGCTCGTAAGAATTCTTCTGAACCTCGATGAGATTGGGGATCTGGATGGCTGTCCGGATCTTCGAAAAATTCGTTCTGTCTCGTGAGGTGGTTTTGGTTTCCGCCATTGGTATTGGTTACTCCTTAGTTAGCGTGACGCATAAATACGAATAGGCTGACCCGCGGGCGGACTACGCCCTTCAGGTCAGCACGTGGAACTAGCAGTGCCCGCCTACT
>QHXA01000466.1:4506-5984 GCA_003222755.1 Acidobacteriota bacterium | reverse complement strand
GTCCTTGCTTACGCCTTCTTTGATGGGCTTCGGTGCGCTTTCGACAAGATCCTTCGCTTCCTTTAATCCAAGACTTGTGATTTCACGGACGGCTTTGATGACGCCGATCTTGTTACCGCCAATTGCAGTTAGAACGACATTGAACTCGGTCTTCTCTTCCGCCGGAGCCGCTGCGGCTGCGGCACCGCCGGCAGCAGGAGCTGCCGCCATTGTTGCGGCCGCAGCGCTGACACCGAAAGCTTCTTCAATGCCCTTGACGAGCTCGGAGGCTTCGAGCAGCGACAATCCTTTGATCTCTTCAATGATATTTTGAACCTTAGACATTGCTATCTCCTATGACTTCCCAAAATTATTCGTGAAACTTGTTCTGCTCGACCGCCTGCTTCAAGACCACAGCCAGATTGCGAGCAACACCGTTTATAGCGACCGCAAGCCGCTGCGCCGGAGAATTGATTAAAAAGAGCAGCTTTGCGATGAGCTCTTCTTTCGAAGGCATCGCAGCGATGCTGGCGATATCGGCCAAATTGATGACGCGGCCTTCAACTATGCCGGCCTTGAAGACAAATAACGGATTCGTCTTCGCATAGGCGGTCAACGCTTTTGCTAAAGAAACCGGATCGCGGCCGTTGTAAGCGATGGCCGTGGAGCCGTCAAACGTTTTGGCCACATTTTCCGCCGGCGTGCCTTCGGCCGCCTTCCTGGCCAGCGTATTCTTCACCACACGATATTTGCTCTCCGTCTCGCGGATTTTCATTCGCAGTTCCGCATCTTGCGCAACAGTCATGCCCTGGAACTGAGCGACGAACAAGTTCTTCGCGTCAGTGAGATCCTTCTTCAGATGTTCGAGTTCTTCGTTTTTTTTGCCTTTAGATTTCATGAGTAGCCTTCTCGCTGCCGCTAGAGTTACTTCGCGTCCAATGCCACAAGATCCAGATCAACACCAGGACTCATAGTCGATGCGACTGTGATCCGCTTCACATACTTGC
Source organism: Acidobacteriota bacterium (assembly GCA_003222755.1). Classification (GTDB taxonomy): domain Bacteria; phylum Acidobacteriota; class Terriglobia; order 20CM-2-55-15; family 20CM-2-55-15; genus 20CM-2-55-15. Next base: position 4,998 of record QHXA01000466.1, on the reverse strand, counting down.
CCTTCAGGGCTGCGGGCCTAGCTTTAATCACGGAGTCGATGAGCGTACGCGCGTTCTCCGTAAGCTGGTCTTTTGTGAATTCGATCTTTCCGACCGGCGCGTGGATGATGCCGGTTTTATCAACGCGGAATTCGACCTTACCGGCTTTGACTTCCTTCACCGCCTTCGCCACGTCTGTAGTGACGGTGCCGATCTTTGGGTTGGGCATCAGTCCACGCGGTCCCAACACCTTCCCAAGACGACCGACACTTCTCATCATATCCGGTGTCGCGATACAGGCATCGAAATCGATCCAACCGCCCGCGATCTTTTCGACAATATCGTCACCGCCGACATATTCCGCACCTGCCAGTTCGGCTTCTTTAATCTTGTCTCCGGAAGCAATAACACAAATTTTCTTGGATTTGCCGAGCCCATGCGGCAACACCACGGTGCCACGAACCATCTGATCGGCATGCTTGGGATCCACGCCCAAACGCATGTGCACTTCAA
>QHXA01000466.1:3877-4471 GCA_003222755.1 Acidobacteriota bacterium | reverse complement strand
GTATAGGGTCGCAATTCAATCTGCTTCTTCGCTGCGGCGTACTTTTTACCCACTTTTGACATATTTAAACGACCTCGATGCCCATACTGCGTGCCGTGCCCTTGACCGTCTGAATCGCGGCTTCGAGAGTGGCTGCATTCAGATCCGGCATCTTCAGGCGGGCGATATCTTCAACTTGCTTTTGGCTAACGGTCCCGACTTTACTTTTGTTCGGCTCGCCGGAGCCCTTCGCGATATTGGCGGCACGCTTCAGCAGAATGGATGCCGGCGGTGTCTTCGTGATGAAGCTGTACGAGCGATCTGCATAGATCGTGACGACGACAGGAATGATCAAGCCTTCCTGGTCCTTCGACGAGGTCTTTGCGTTAAACGCCTTGCAGAAATCCATGATGTTCACGCCGTGCTGTCCAAGGGCCGGACCAACTGGCGGAGCCGGCGTCGCTTTACCGGCTGGGATCTGCAGCTTCACCTGCCCGATAACTTTCTTTGCCATAGCTATGTCTTCTCCACCTGAAGGAAATCGAGTTCGACCGGCGTAGACCGGCCGAAGATAGTCACCATGACCTTCAGTGTGTTTCTGTCGGTGTTGACTTC
>QHXA01000466.1:0-3814 GCA_003222755.1 Acidobacteriota bacterium | reverse complement strand
AATGTCAGCTTCGGCTTTGGCTTATCAGCGGCCGTTGAGACGCGGTAAACGATCTGCTGAACTTCTTCATCACTGAGAGGGGTCGGAGTCTGGCCGGATCCCACAAAGCCCGTCACCCTCGGGGTGTTCTTCACTAAGTGCCATGCCTCATCGCTCGGACCGCCCTTCTCGGTCGTTTCCATCTCCACGAGCACGTATCCGGGATAAAACATTTTTTGTGAAATCACTCGCTTGCCGCCCCGGACTTCCACGACTTCTTCGGTTGGGACCAGCACGTTATGGATTTCATTTTCGAGATTGAAAGCCTTCACACGGCCACGCAGACTCTCGGCAACCTTGCGCTCGAATCCTGAGTACGTATGAATGATGTACCAGTGCCTGGACACCACTTCGCGCCTCCAGTGACTCCGAAGTGCCGAAGGACCCAACTCAGTCCCAAGCCTAGAAGTTGATCGACTGCACCGAGATACAGCCCGAAGAAAAATACCGCTACGACAACAACGATTGTCGTCCCAATGACTTCCTGCCGGCTCGGCCAGGAAACCTTCTTCATCTCACTACGAACGTCGCCATAGAACTGTTTAGCGTTTTCTGTCCAAGTTTTGATTGATTCTGCCGGATTCATTCAAATAATTTGCTGGCAGGCCAGGAGGGATTCGAACCCCCAGCATCCGGTTTTGGAGACCGGCGCTCTACCAGTTGGAGCTACTGGCCTGCACTTCGTTAAGAAAACATCCAGATATTGTACACCAAAGGACGTTACTTCGTCTCCCGATGAACTGTATGGTGCCGGCACCGGGGACAAAATTTCTTTCGCTCTAGGCGTTCCGTCGTTTTCTTTTTGTTTTTGGTTGATGAGTAGTTTCTTTCTTTGCAGTCGGTACACTGCAGCGTGATGATGTCGCGCATTAGGCAATAATCTCCGTAACCGTTCCGGCGCCGACTGTTCGACCACCTTCGCGAATGGCGAATCGCAGTCCCTTCTCCAGAGCCACCGGCGTGATCAGCTCAATCGTCAAGCTGACGTTGTCGCCCGGCATGACCATTTCTACGCCCTCCGGCAGTTCCGCCGTCCCCGTCACGTCCGTTGTCCGGAAATAGAACTGCGGCCGATATCCTTTAAAGAACGGCGTGTGCCGTCCGCCTTCTTCCTTCGTTAATACGTAAACCTCAGCCTTGAATTTCGTATGCGGTGTGATCGAACCCGGCTTGGCCACCACCTGCCCGCGCTCTACTTCTTCCTTCTTCGTCCCGCGCAACAGCAGCCCCACGTTGTCTCCAGCCTGCCCTTCATCCAGCAGCTTCTTGAACATTTCCACGCCCGTGATCACCGTCTTGAATGTCGGCCGGAACCCCACGATCTCCATTTCATCGCCGACCTTCACAATTCCGCGCTCGATGCGGCCGGTCACCACCGTGCCGCGTCCGGAAATCGAAAAGATGTCTTCGATCGGCATCTGGAACGGCTTATCCACGGCTCGTTGCGGTATCGGAATGTACTTATCGACGGCATCCATCAGCTCATCGATCTTCTTCACCCATTCCGGATCATCGTCCATCGCCTTCAGCGCCGATCCCCGGATCACCGGAACTTCATCGCCTGGAAATCCATAGCTCTTCAGCAGATCCCGAACTTCCAATTCCACCAGGTCCAGCAATTCCGGATCTTCCACGGCATCGCACTTGTTCAAAAACACCACCATGTACGGCACGCCCACCTGCCGTGCCAGCAGAATGTGCTCGCGCGTTTGCGGCATCGGACCATCGGTGGCCGCCACGACCAGAATCGCTCCATCCAGCTGCGCCGCGCCCGTGATCATGTTCTTGATGTAATCGGCGTGCCCGGGGCAATCCACGTGCGCGTAATGCCGCTTGGCCGTCTCGTATTCCACGTGTGCCGTCGCGATCGTGATGCCTCGCGCCTTCTCTTCCGGCGCGTTATCGATCGAGTCAAACGACCGATACTTCACTTTCGGGTTATGCTTCGCCAGCACCTTCGTAATGCACGCCGTCAACGTCGTCTTCCCATGATCGATGTGCCCGATCGTTCCCACGTTCACGTGCGGCTTATTTCTCTCGTATTTCTCTTTCGCCATGGATTTCTCCTGAGTTCCGGATTTGGAGATAGCTACAAAGAGGTACAAAATTCACAAAAGTCTTTTGAGCCTTTTGTGCCTTTTTGTGGCCATTCCCCTCCCCGGCTGATACCTCTAATTCTCTACGTATAAGCGGGAGACGGGATTCGAACCCGCGACCAACGGCTTGGAAGGCCGTGACTCTAGCCTCTGAGTTACTCCCGCACTGGAGCCCACGACCAGGATTGAACTGGTGACCTCGTCCTTACCAAGGACGCGCTCTACCGACTGAGCTACGTGGGCAGGTTCGCCTCGATTTCTTCGATGGACAGGGGAGGATTCGAACCTCCGTAGCCCGCAAGGAGCGGCAGATTTACAGTCTGCTGCCATTAACCGCTCGGCCACCTGTCCGCGCCATGCATGAACACAGGAGCTGGCGAAGGGAATTGAACCCCCGACCTGCTGATTACAAGTCAGCTGCTCTACCAACTGAGCTACGCCAGCATCGACAAATGTATGACTGTAGCACAGCTATTTAGGGTCTTCAACGGGTGACAAGGCAAAAAAATTGCTAACGAGGATACCTAGCGTGGTCGGGAACAGTGCCCGTGGTCGTCGCCTTCCTTTGCCGGACTGCTTCATACAGGACGACCCCTGCTGCAACGGAGATGTTCAAGGACGCGATCTTCCCAAGCATTGGAATGCGCACCAACACGTCACAATGTTCCCGAACCAGCCGGCGCAGACCGCGGTGTTCACCTCCCAGAACTAGCCCGACCGGGCCTGTGTAGTCAAAGCTCGTCCAGTCTTGAGTTCCAGCGGGATCGACGCCCACCACCCACAAGCCGCGCTGTTTCATGTCATGCAGGGCCGTGACGAGGTTGTTTACGCGAACGATGGAAACATAGGCGGTCGCTCCCGCCGAAGCTTTCGCCACTGTCAGAGTCAGCGATGCGGAATGACGTTCCGGCACCACAATACCCGATGCACCGCACGCCTCCGCCGTTCTCATGACTGCACCGAGATTATGCGGATCTTCAACCCCATCGAGCACCACGACCAACGGCTTAGCCGGTTTGAACAACACATCGAAATCCGCATACGACAACGCCGCCGAAATCGCGATGATGCCCTGGTGAACGGCCCCCTCAGCAAGCCGATCCAAGACGACCCGCTCTTCTTTGCGAACCGGCACTCCGCGGTCACGTGCGATCACAAGAATTTCTTTCAGTTTCGAAGAATGAGTCTCGCGGGCAATGTGAATACGCTCAATCGGGAAGCGTTGCGAAGCAAGCGCTTCGTACACCGCGTGCACGCCACAAATCCGGTTATCCATATCAATGTGTTCGAGCCGCGAGTCGAATTCTTATTCCAAGAATACCAGCGCTACGGCCTCAGCGGCGATGGCCTCTTCGGTACCTACAACACCAAGGTGTTCCATCGTCTTGGCTTTGACATGGACGTTGTTGGCAGGAATACCGAGTACCTCGGCGATTTTTGCCTGCATTTGGGGAAAATACGGCAGAAGCTTCGGGCGCTCGGCAAGGATGTTCGAATCGATGTTACCGATCTCGTAGCCTTTCTTGCGTATGAATTCAGCTGTCTTGCGCAGGAACTTCAGGCTTGAGACTCCTTTGTATCGCTGGTCTGTATCAGGAAACATTTCACCGATATTGCCGAGTCCGCACGCCCCTAGCAGAGCATCGGTAATGGCATGGCTAAGTACGTCGCCATCGGAG
>QHXA01000465.1 GCA_003222755.1 Acidobacteriota bacterium | reverse complement strand
CGCCTTTGAGAGTCACGTGACCATTCTTCACAATGATGTGAATCGGCGGAACGGACTGTGTGGCGTACCGAAAGAGCGGCGTATTGAAATTGAAAATCGCGCGATACAAGGCAATCCGCAGATCGTCATCCATCGGCGACAGAGGCAATACTTCGATATCATCGATTACCTGGTTGACAGCTTCGAGCTTCTTCACACGCTTTTCGGCATCGTCCTTTATGGTCGGGCGCGTGACCTCTCCCATTAATCTGACGGTGCCGTCCGGCTTCACTTCCGCCTGCAGCCAATCGAAGACACTGTAGTAGGGCAGTGTCACAAGTTGATGTCGGATTTCTTCTTTCAGCGCTTCTACCTGGCGGTCATTACGATTTGCCGTTGATTTGAGCTGCCCCGTCGTTTTGGCGTGCTGCGCGAACGTCGGCCCGGTCGCTAATGTGAAGAAAAGTGCTGTGATTGCAATCACAAATGCTCGTGTCAAGAGCCATTTCTTCTGCATTTCTCCCTCCTAAGGAATTAGATGGAGGGATTTCGAAACTGTTGCGAGCGCGCGCAAAGGGGCGCGAGTTCCGCCGGGCGATAATTGGCAACAGACCCATAAGTGCAAAAGCTAGAGCTACGATCATCACCCCATTCGTATTCCAGCGAACACCACGCACAAACGGAGGGTTGAACCACATTCCGAATTCGTCAAAGGTAAGGCCGACGCCAAGGCCGTACATCAACGCGATCCACAATGTTGCACGAGGACTCTTGAAAATCAGAGCAAGATACCCTGCAGCCGTCAGAATCAAAATCCCGTAGACATAATGATGGATGTGCATTCCAGCCACTGGCTCCCAATGCACGCGGGGAAACGCCACGCTGAAGAGCCGCGCGCCGGCAACAGTCGACGCAAATGCTGCAGCAATGCCGGTAGCGAAAAATTTCGATTTCATATCGAAGGGATTATATCAGGCGACGCGACGTTTTCCGGCGGGGCGGCGGTGAGCCCGTGCTTTACGCACAAGTTGAATGGTGGTAATTGCGGTTCCTATCACCGCGGCTGCAAGCAGCGCCATGCCGATGTACTCGATAGTCTCCGATTTCAACCAAGTGATGATCTGACGGCCATAGAAGTACGCCAGCACCGCTTCGGCGCCGAACCGTACTAGCCGCGTGAGAAACAGTGTGATGAAGAATAGCGGCGTGCTTACTTGCAGCGCTCCCGCTGCTAGGATGCATGCGGTGAAAGGAAAGGGTGGCGGGATTAGATCCAGCACTGCCAGCGCGACGGCACCCTTTTCCTCGACCCGGCGCCGAAATCCCATCAGGCGGTTTTTTGAGACAAAACGCTCGAGTCCCGCTTCACCTATGCGGCGGCCGACATAGTAGGTCACGGCCGCGCCGCAAAGTGACCCTGCCGACGCGACGATGGAATACATCCAGAACAGTTCACGTGATCGCGAAGCCAGAATGACAACGGCGATATCCACGCCCAGCGGCAGGAAAAAAACCATTGTCGAATCCAGGGCGGCTATCAGCCACAAGCCCCACCACGACAAGAGGCTTACAAAAATCCCTACAAAAAAGCCGCGCATATTGGTTAAACTGTTTTGAGCAAATCCCTGAAGACCAGATGCATCCAGCGTTTCAGATCATCCTCAGAAGGACCTTTTCCTAATATGTTTCAGCAATCTATGGCCCTTTGGATCGGGCAGTATGGGTACCCGGCCATCTTTCTTTTGCTTGTGGGTGGCATTGTCGGGCTCCCAGTGCCCGATCAGTTGTTGCTCGTCGTTTCAGGCTATCTTGTTCTCACCAAGTCTCTTGCCATTGGACCGACCCTTTTAGCGGCCATTCTCGGCAGCGTCGTCGGAATTACGGCCAGCTACGCACTGGGTCGCAGTTCGGCTTCGTATATTTCAAAGATGCGGATTGCGGCCAATCGTCTTGAGAATGCTCGGCACTGGTTTGAGCGTTTTGGGGGATGGACCTTGGTTTTCGGGTATTTCATTCCGGGAATCCGAAATCTCATCGGCTTTACGTCTGGAATGATGAAGTTGAAGATTCGATACTTCGCGCCCTACGCCTACGCCGGAGCGGTCGTATCGTCTCTGAGTTGCATCTGCGCCGGCTATTTCCTGGGCACGCAGGCTGCCTGGATGCTGGCTTCGATTGGGCGGCTCGCGCTGATCATGGTTGCGGCTGGAAGTTTTTTCTTTATCCGGAGAGCGATGCGAAATGGCGCGCCCGAAACCGTAAAAGCGACAGCGAGCGCGACGGCAATCAGCGGAATCCTGGATTAGTTCCAGTTCACGTGCCGACGCACGACAGATCCAAACGTGACGAACGTCGCCGAGCAGATTAGTGCGCCCGCATACGCGAACCGCGCGAATGTGCGCATCCGCAGCTTCGACGCTCCCGCAATGTAGCCCATCAGGTTTCTTACGCCCGGAACGAATGGACCTACGATGAGCACCCAGCGGCCCAGGTTTTCGAACCATTGCTGCGTCCGCTGGATTTTGTATTCGTCGATGGACAACCAGCGGCCATACCGTCGCACGACGTAATCGCTTGAACTTCGCCCTAGGATATAGCTAACCGTCAGACCACCAGCGGTGCCTATTGCGGCGATGGCCAGCGTTGGAAACAAGTCCAAAATTTCCTTGAAAGCCAGATAACCGGCTACAACCAGCAGCCATTCGTCAGGTATCGGAAGACCGACAATTCCAAACACGAGAAGGAAGAAAATTCCACAATATCCGTAATCTGTAATCCATTGGGCGACTGCTTGTTCCGTCATTACAGGCCTTCCTTGATATTCAGGACGGTTTAGTACAAGCAGTCGAATTACCATTGAGGCAGGTCGAGGTTCACAGGGCCCCGCCGGCGCAGATTGAAACTGAGAGTCAGCACGTTCAGTTCACGGCGGAGATGCCGCCGTGTTGCCGGATCAATCGCAGCATCGAGCAACTGGCGGAGACTAAAGATCTCCCTCCGCAATTCCAATTCGACAGGCAAGCAGTTGGAGTTCTTAAGTATTTTATAAGTCAGGCGAAGATCTTCAGGAATCGAGCTGTCATCATCAAGCTTCAGCGGTTTTCCTTTGCCGGGTAGATTGTCGAAGACACCTTCTTGCTGCGCTTTCTGTATACGTTCTTCCACAAGCCTGTGTAAATAATCCACACAACGAGTATACATACGATGCCAGAATATCCTGAGCGGAGGTCCCGTTGAAAACCGGCCGAGTTCTGCTTCTCTGCATCTGCTTTGTGACCGCAGCGGCCGCGCAACAATCTTTCATCACACCCGAATCACTTCGGATATGGCTGACGTACCTTGCATCGGACGATCTCGAAGGCCGCGCCACGTTCACGGAGGGGTTAGGCTTGGCGGCGGCTTACATCGCGGAGCAGCTGAAAGAATCCGGAGTGAAACCCGGCGGGGATCACGGGACCTACTTTCAGCGTGTCGAGGTTCGAGGGGTCAAGACCACAAATCACTCAAGGATCACAGTCGATGTCAACGGGCAACAGCGGACATTCAACAATGGTGAAGGCGTCCGGTTTCCGGCCAATGTCGGCGCCAAACGTACGGTGACATTCAATGAGGTCGAGTTCGTAGGGTACGGATTGAATCTCGACTCCGACCACAACGACTACAGAGGCATCGACGCAAAAGGCAAAGCGGTTGTGTGGCTTGGATCGCGAGGCCCGAAAGACACGGATCAACGAGCGGCCCGCCTGTTGCGGGAACGCGCTTCATACGCCACAGAAGAAATGGGTGCAGGTGCCGTAATTGCGCCTCCATCCGAGTTGGTCGCGGTGGTCGCGGCCGCCCCGGCGATGGCCCGCCGGCAGCCACTGGCGGGTCGCAAGGCGGACGGGGAACGCCTCCGCAGCCCGACTTCACGACGGCCCAGCGTTTGGACGCTGTGATCACGCCAACCATTACATCGAGCGACGAGTTTCTCGATTTCCTTTTCAGCGGTTCGGATTTCAAGTACGCCGACTTGAAGGCAAAAGCTCAACAGCAGGAGGACCTGCCGAAATTCACGCTGAAAGGAGTCACAATCACATTTGATCTGGACGCGGATTATCAGGTCGTGAATACGCGTTACACTCGCAACGTTGTCGGCATGGTCGAGGGAACTGATGCGCGCCTGAAAGACACCTACGTTGCCTTTGGCGCCCATTACGACCACACGGGCTATTTGCAAGGCCTGCTGCCCAACGGGCAAACCGACCGGATCTACAACGGCGCCGATGATGACGGTTCCGGCATAGCAACGCTCATTGGGCTTGCGCGCGCATTCGCTCGTGGCCCAAAGACCAGACGTTCGGAGATTTTCGTTTGGCATGCGGGCGAGGAGCTTGGGCTCTACGGTTCCAGGTATTTTGCGGACCATCCCACCGTGCCGCTCGACCACATGGTGGCGCAGCTGAACATGGACATGATCGGCCGCAATCACGACAATCTGGAATCGGAATCGAATACCGTCTACACCGTCGGTGCGGACCGCATCAGCAGCGAGCTCCATAACATTCTGGTCGATGTTAACGCGAGCCTTACGAAGCCGATGACGCTCAATTTCCAGCTGAACGATCCCACGGACCCCGAGCGTGTCTATTACCGAAGCGATCATTACAGCTATGCTGCCAAGGGAATTCCTATCATCTTCTTTACGACCTTCTTGCACCCGGATTACCACCGCGTCACCGATGAGGTGGATAAGATCAATTTCGACAAGATGGCCCATATTGCTCAGCTCATCTATGAAACCGGACGACGGGTCGCAAACCTCGACCACGCGCCCGTTCGCGACTCCAAAGGGCCACGGGTCGGTAAAGGCGGGAGTGGAAAGGTGAAGATCGGACTCTAGCGGCGGTCCAGGCTGGTTCCGTGTTTACTCCAACGTCTGGGGCGGGCCATGCCGCAGGCGCACATCTTTGAGCAGGAAATTCAGCATGAACAGCGCGACCATCAGGACCGCGCTAATCAGAAAGATCCACTGTAATCCGCGAAGCAGGGCGGTACCCACGTTCGCATACAACGTCTCGAGGAGCTGGCTTCCGTT
>QHXA01000464.1:5749-6086 GCA_003222755.1 Acidobacteriota bacterium | reverse complement strand
CGTCCGCCCACCCAGCGAGGCCTGAAATGGTCCGGCACTGGTCAGGCTGAGAATTCGGTCGCTTCCGGATCCTCCGAAAAATGTCGATTGATGGATGTTGCCATTCGCATTGTAATGCAACAAAAACCCGTCGTCGGGGCCGCCTCCATACTGTGCCTGGACAGCGTTACTCACGGGGAAATCAGGAGAGGAAGTCCATCCGCCTATAAACCATCCGTTCGCTCCGTCGCCGGACAATACGGTCATTTCCTCGGCGGATGAGCCACCCCAATAGGTCGCATAGCGGATCTGCGACAAATCGCTTGCGAACGTTGCAACAAAAACATCGGAAGCTCCA
>QHXA01000464.1:3922-5426 GCA_003222755.1 Acidobacteriota bacterium | reverse complement strand
AACTGGGCTCGTGGAGGGGCCACCAAAGGAACCAACGGCCAGGAAGCCGTCCACACCGCCACCCGGGCCGTCCTCGACGAGCGCTGGCTGCGTTGAACTGGTGATCGCGCTGCCGATCGGAAATCCCCGCCCAGTGGTCCAGCCCGTGAACACGCAGGCACTCCCAACCGTTATTGCCCCTGTAATACGATCTTCGCCGCTGGTACCGTAATAGCTGATGACCATCGCGGGAACACCAGGAAAACCAGGACTCGACTGGGTGAAGTATGCGAAGAACCCATCGCTGGCGCCACCCGCGTAGTTGGGCTGGATGGATTGCGTTCCGGGAGCGGACGAAGTCGGAAGATCGGTTGAATTGGTGTAACCGAGGACGACAGGCGCGTTGATGGGAAACGGGACCACAACTGCGGTCAGCCGATCATCGCCCGAGCCACCGAAAATCCGCGTGAAACCCCCGCTGCTATAAAAGATCTTCGACCCTGCCTCCGTGCCGGCGCGGCTCCCGGGAAATCAACGGATGTTGTATTTCCAGCCGTGACTCCGCCCGCCGAGTAAATGATCTGATCTTCGCCGTCGCCTCCGAGGTAGGTGGAGAAGTCGATGACAGGATCTATGATCAACGGCTTCGAATGGTCGTAGCGATCAACAAAGAAGCCCACTTCGTTCCGGCTGAGAAGCCGGAATCCACCAGCCACCACTAATCGAGAATCATCTTGTGCAGTCTGATAGATCGCCGGCTTGTGTTGCCGGATTTCGCGGCCATCGGAGGAAACCACTAGTTCGCCGTCATGATCGAGGTAGACGCGACGTGCACCTTTGATTCGGATATGAATGCGCCCCGGATCGGCGCCGGCCGCCAACATAAAGTCATACTCGATCCGCCGATCCATACCATGCCAGGCCGCGTCGATGCCCTGATAAACGTTGTGCCGCACCAAGCGGGCATACTGCTTGACGTGATCTGCCCAGCGCAGGGGATCACGCCCGACCCGGTATGACGTTTCCCCGGCGGTGGGCTCAGATGCCTCCCATTCAACTGCGGTGTTGCCTCCCCACAATTCGAAACTCACAGGGGCGGCTTGCCCGCGACTGAAAACGATCTGGTTGTCCGTAAAGAACACGGTTCCCTGTGTTGACCGCGCGAGATAACGGACCCGAGCGTCCGTCTGTCCGCGATTGGCCTCGAACTGGATCGATGGTCCAGCGGCCAGCAGCGTAGCGGATGTACTGAAAAGGAGTAGGAGGAATAACTGCGTAATTAAGATTGTGTGCCGTTCCGCCCTCAACGAACGCCTCCTTGCTACTTTGGTTGCAGCCGGTACGTATAATGCTTTATCGCAAAAGACGCGATAGCCCGAAAGTCCCAGAGGCTTTTGGCACGTTTAGATGCATCGTGTCAAGCGGCTGTTCGATAGGCGGGCATCTTCGGGGACACTGTGATACGGGAGGGTGATCAGTATTTCGCGGTTATCCTTGATCCTATTCATTGTCGGACTCTTTAACT
>QHXA01000464.1:0-3824 GCA_003222755.1 Acidobacteriota bacterium | reverse complement strand
CCGACTGCGGCACCAGCCGCTGTTTCTTTTTCGCTTTATGATGCCAATGGCGTTCGCGTTGGGTTATCGAATCAAACCATTCCCGCTGGCGGCCAGTTAGCAAGATTGGGATCGGAACTTTTTCCGAGAGTAACTGTTCCGGGATGGGTGCAGACCACGAGTTCGGTCTCTGGCTTGCCCGCTTTTTGGCTTGCAGGAGATTTTGACAATTACGGAGACGGTGCCGAAGCCGCTGCGTTTGCGGGGGATCAAGTCTTCCCTCTTACCGATGGGCTTACCGATCCAGCAGATACCGAAATCAGTATCGCAAACATAAATCCCGGATCGGTTTTCGCAACCATGCGGCTTTTCAGCAGAACCGGAACCGCACTAACTCCTCTAACAAACGAACTGGTCGCACCATTCGGAGTGCTTCAAAGGAGAATATCGATTGCTTCGGCTGGAACAACGATAATCCGCGACGTTACTCCATCGGCGGCTTCAAACTTGCCTTTTTTCTGCCGGTCGGGCTTGGGAGCGCGGCCACTTCCATCCCGACAGAGGTAATTGGTCTGACCTGCGAGACCGCGGCCCATCGGATGTGTCCAGCATTGATGGCGAGCTTTTCTTCCAGACCTCCTGGTGCAACGGCGCACCAGGTAGAGGACTGGCGCGATTGCGTTCGCTCCAGTATCTGGACGATTCGCAAATCCGCGGCGAAATCAACATCGCATTGAAGACAACCCTGGCTTCGGGTTTCGGCCGCAATGACTCGTTATGTCATGGTGATCTTGGCAATCTGGAGCTTCTACTTCATGCCAGCCAATCGTTCGCCGATCCATGGTGGAAGGCCAAAACGAGCCGCATCGGAACGATCATTCTGGACAGGACTCAACGGCACGGATGGTGCTGCGGAGTGCCATTGGGAGTTGAAACGCCCGGCCTGATGACCGGCCTTTCGGGCATCGGTTACGAATTCCTTCGCCTTGCCAAACCGGACCAAGTGCCTTCCATACTGGCACTGGCGCCTCCTTTGGGAGTGCGATAAGGACTGCCAGTTCACTCACCCGCGGAGTTGTTCAGGCCGAATCGGCAGCTTATAGATGCGCTTTCCTGTTGCTGCGGCGATTGCATTGACGAGAGCGCCGGCCGCGATCGCTGTACTCGGTTCACCGATTCCACCGGGTGTTTCAGTGCTGGGCACGATGTGGACTTCAACCTCCGGTGCATCGTTGTGACGGATCATTTGGTAGTCGTTGAAGTGATGCTGCGTCACACGACCATTCTGGATAGTGATTTCCCCTTTCAGCGCCGCAGTTAATCCGTAGAGGGTCCCGCCTTCCATCTGCGCTTTGATCGTGTCCGGATTGATGACCCAACCCGTATCGACCGCGCACCATAGTTTGTGAACCCGAACAGCACCATTTGTGACCGAGACTTCAGCCACCTGTCCAACAATGCTGCCAAATGCTTCCATCACGGCAATTCCGCGAGCGTGTCCCGCCGGCAACGGCTTCCCCCAGCCCGATTTCTCGGCGACCAGGTCGAGCACAGCGCGATGCCGCGGAGCCTTACTCAGGAGATCGTGCCGGAATTGGTAAGGATCCTTCCCAGCCGTTGTGGCTAGTTCATCAATGAACGCTTCGACGACGTAACCCTGAACCGACGCTCCTACAGATCGCCAGAAACCGTACGGGACTCCGGGATCCGTCTCGATGAATTCAACTCTGATGTTCGGAATGTCGTAAGGCAAAGTCGCTGAGCCATCGACGGAGATGCGATCCACGCCGTCAGGCGGCAACGGCCCGAGTCGTTTCATCAGCGATTGCTGCACCATGCGTTGCATGAATGCAACAGGCTTGCCGGACCCGTCGATTGCACCCCACATTCGAATGTAGGTGATGGGACGATAGAAGTCGTGTTGGATGTCGTCTTCGCGCGTCCACACTACCTTCACCGGTTTCCCCACGGCTTTCGAGGTCTCCACGGCATCGGTCACAAAATCCGCTTCGCCGCGCCGGCCAAATCCACCCCCGAGATATGTTGTGTAGATATTCACGGCTTTGCCGGGAAGTCCTGATGCAGCGACGGCGGCCTCGTGTGAAGCGGTCTGTCCTTGCGTCGGGACCCACACGTCACAGCGATCGGCGCGCACGTCGGCCGTACAATTCATCGGCTCCATGCAAGCGTGAGCGAGGAAGGGGACTTCGAACACGCGTTCGAAGGAACGAGAGTTGTTCTTTACTGCAGCAGGCGCATCGCCGTTATTGCGTGCAATCTTGCCCGTCTGCTCAGCGAGCACGGCATACTTCTTCATGATCTCGACGCTGCTCAAATTTGCAAGAGGACCTTCGTTCCATTTCACATCCAGAACCTGCGCACCCTTTGACGCGGCCCAATAGTTATCCGCCACAACAGCGACGCCGCTCGAGATTTTCACGACCTGGCGCACACCAGGCACGGCTTTTGCTTTATCGGAGTTGAAAGATTCGACTTTGCCGCCAAATACAGGACAACGAACCACGCGCGCCGTCAGCATCCCTGGGCGTTTCACGTCGATGCCGAAAACCGCTTTTCCGTTGACCTTCTCAGGAATGTCGAGTCGCGGCGTCGGCTGGCCGAGGAGACGAAATTCTTTTGGACTCTTGAGCGAAACCGTTTTCGGAACCGGCAACGCGGCCGCTCTATCGACAAGCGATCCGTATCGCATCCGGCGTCCACTCGCTCTGTGGACGACTTCACCATTCTCCGTGTTCAACGTGTTATCGGCGACGCTCCAGGTTTGGGCAGCGGCCGTGATGAGCATCGCGCGCGCCGTGGCTCCCGCTTCGCGCAACACTTTCCACATACCGCGCACGCTGTTGCTGCCGGCAGTGAGTTGTGCACCGCCAAAGTTCGGATTGCCGTATTTGGGATCGGCAGGCACCCATTCGGTCTTAATCTTTTTGAAGTCAACGTCCAGCTCTTCGGCAACGAGCATTGGCATCGATGTCATGACGCCTTGGCCCATCTCGAGCTGCGAAAGCATGATGGTGATGCTGTCGTCCGCGCCGATCTTCACCCACACGTTCGGCTCGAACAAGCTGGCAGCTTCAGCTGTGCCCGTCTCATGCAACCCTGGGAGGTATCCGCCAATCACCAGCGCACCACCGGTTGCGCTTACTTTTAAGAAGATGCGTCGACTGATAGTTTTTGCCATATCCGCCTCCCTCAAGCGCCGGCCGCGCGGTGAATCGCGCGGCGGATGCGTTGATACGTACCGCATCGGCAGATATTGCCCGACATAGCAGCATCGATATCCGCATCGGTTGGTTTTGTTTTTTTCGCGAGCAATGCGGCGGCGGACATCAATTGTCCGGATTGACAGTAACCGCACTGAGGAACTTGCTCGGCAATCCAGGCTAGTTGCAGGGGATGGCTGGATGCGGCGGACAGGCCTTCAATCGTTGTGACCTTCTTGGCTCCGACACTCGAAACGGGAACGCCGCAAGAACGAACTGCCACACCATCCAGGTGCACAGTACAGGCCCCACATTGCTGCAAACCGCAGCCAAATTTTGTGCCGGTCAGACCAATCGTGTCGCGAATCACCCAAAGCAGCGGCGTGTCCGCGCTGACATCGACGTCATACTGCTTACCATTTATTGTTAGCGAAATCATAGCAAGCTCCTCTCGTTGCCAAGGAATCTATCGCACTTGCGCCCGATTGCCAACCCAGTCACAACTGAATCTATGTGCCAGGGTCAGTCATGTGAGATTGTGACACACGATCTTGGCCAATGCCTCATTCACCATCGCGACATCGGTACGAGATCGCAGCGAATCACCAAACTTTCTTTTCATCA
>QHXA01000493.1:2925-6757 GCA_003222755.1 Acidobacteriota bacterium | reverse complement strand
CACGTTTGGGTCGACCATCGAGGCCCGGCGAGCTGGCACGTAGCATGCGGCGCCCGTTAGCGTAAGCATCAAGATGAAGACGCCGATGTAGACGGCCGGATCGGCCGGATTCACATACGTAAGCGTGCCCTTCACAACACGGCTTAGGGACAGGCCGAACACAATCCCGATAGCCGCCGCGATGGTGGTCGATTTCAATCCTTGCAGCAGCACCATTCTCAAAATCTGCCGATCCGAGGCGCCCACCGCCATGCGGATTCCGATTTCATGAGTGCGCTGCCCTACGGAATACGCTATTACTCCGTACAATCCCAGAACTCCAAGGATCAGACCCACAGTCCCCACGGCCGTAAGCACCTGCGCCCTGAGTCGTGTCTCGAGCAATCCATTTTCATTGATGTGATCTTGCATTGTGCGAATGGCGAACATGCCGACATTGGGCGCAATAGTCCGAATCTCCGCTCTGACGGCGGACGTGAAACTTGCAGGACTGCCATCGGTCTCAACGAATAGCGCTGCTCCCGTTTCGTCGGTTTGGTCGTAACTCCGATATAGAAAAGGTGTCGGCCGCTCATCCATGTCTCCATACTTAGAGTTCCGAGCGATTCCAATCACTTCCGCCGGTCCACCGCCATCCTCCTTGATTTCCACGCGCGCGCCGATCGGATCTCGATTCGGCCAATACGTCTGAGCCATGGTTTCATTGACGATGACCGTTCGCGCCGCGTTCACACCATCCCGGCGATCGAAAGCCCGGCCGCGGACGATTGGAATATCCAATATGTCGAAGTAGCCATTTCCAACCAAAGCGCTACGGATCTCGAGGGATTGTTGGTTCGCCGGGAGTGCATAGCCTTCGATGGCCAGATTCGTGGACACGTTGTTGACGAATCCGAACGGCTTGTCCTGCGCGATCGCCGCCGATTTGACGCCCGGTATGGCTCGCACTTGTGCAACCAGTTCCGTGTAGAACGCGCGAGATCGCTCGCGATTGTATCCGGCAATGGACGGGTCCAGATTCATTGTCAGCAGATGCTCCACACGGAATCCAGGATTCCGCGTGGCGGCTATCTGAAACTCTTTAAGATTCAGTGCGGAAGACACTAAGACAAGTGTCGTGACCGCAACCTGCGCCGCTGCGAGGATCTGACGGCCGCGGATTTTGTGCGGCTGGTTTCGCGGATCTGTGGACTTCAGCAAGGAATTCAGATCGCTGCGAGAGCAACGCCAGGCCGGAATGGCGCCTGACAGGAATGCCGAAATCAATCCCACTCCAAGCGTGAAGATTACAACGCGTTCATCCAGTCGAGTCTGCAGGTGAAGCGGCAAGTCCCCGCCGAAACGAATCGATGAAACGAATCCAGCGGACCAGGAGGCAACGCCGAGGCCCGCCAGAGTTCCGGCGCCCGAGAGAATAGAGCTTTCGAGGAGCAATTGCCGGATCAGCCGCGTGCGAGGCGCTCCCATCGCGACCCTTACCGCCATTTCGCGGGTGCGCACGGGAATGGTGGACAAGAGCAGATTCGAAACGTTTGCGCATGCGATTCCCAAAACCAGGAACACCATACCGAAAAGAGTTATCCCAGTTCCTGCTTGGCCTGGCCGCTCTTGCGTGCGATATGCGGACT
The DNA here is from genome assembly GCA_003222755.1 of Acidobacteriota bacterium. Lineage (GTDB taxonomy): Bacteria > Acidobacteriota > Terriglobia > 20CM-2-55-15 > 20CM-2-55-15 > 20CM-2-55-15. The sequence continues at coordinate 5,129 of QHXA01000493.1, read as the reverse complement.
GCGTCAACACGACGGCTTTCATGTCCTTATTGGTTTCAGAGTGCTCCACCTGCAACTGGCTCGCGATTCGTCCGATATCGTCTTTAGCTTGATCGAGCGTAACCCCTGGTTTTAGGCGCCCGAGGAGACCGGCGAAGCGTACCGAGCGGTCCGTGAGGAAAGAGACATCCATGTCCCTGCCATCACGGACCAGGCCCATGTTTGCCTGTTGAGTCATCATTCGCGGAAGGTAAAGCTCCGGTTCAATAACAGGCTGGAGCCCCAGGAACTCTTCGGGCGTGACGCCGATAATTGTGAAGACGTGACCGCCGATTGTAACCGCGCGGCCGATCGCATCCGCCGCGCCCCCAAAATCGCGCAGCCATTCCGCGTAACTGATAACCACCACGGCATCCCTTCCAGGGACGGCATCTTCTTCCGGAAGAAATCCGCGTCCGATAGCCGGTTTTATCTGCAACGTCGAAAAGAAATTTCCACTCACGAGCGCCGCTATCGTTACGCGTGGCTGATCCCCGGGGTGAGGGGCCAGCCCGGCGCTCACAGTGTGGTACGTTACGAGCCCGCTGAAGCTCTGGTTCCGCTCGGCGTAGTCCCGGTATTCGGGATAGGAGAAGTTGCCCAGTGGACTCTCAGGCGTGGAGTTCGTGATGCGAACCACGCGATTCGTTTCAGGAACGGAAAACGGCCGAAGCATGGCGTCCACGAGACTGAAGGCCGATGCTGTCGCTCCCACACCAAGAGCCATTGAGATGACCACGCCGAGAGCGAGCCCTTTCGATCTTCTAAGCGACCGGAGACCATAGCGGAAGTCGTGGAACATATCCTCCAGCCAGCGCGTCCCTCGCGCATCGCGGCATTCCTCTTTGCTTTTGCTAATGGTGCCCATTGCACGCATCGCCGCGTATCGCGCCTCCTCTGGAGCGAGATCGTTCTTTAATCGTTCAGTGATCTCTTGTTCCAGGTGGTACTGGAACTCTTCGTCGAGTTCTGCCTCGACATGTTTTCGGCGGAATGCGGAACGAAGGACAACGCGAAGCCCAGTGAGCCATCGGAACATTTCCTAATCCTTTGCTATATAGTTCGCACGATGCAGGAAATCGCCGCAGATAATCGCTCCCAGTTGGCCGACTCTTCAGTGAGAGCTTTGCGTCCGCTGCGCGTCAGTGAGTAATACCTGGCCCGCCGATTCGTTTCCGATGTGTGCCACTCCGATTTAATCCAGCCCTGCCGTTCCAGTTTGTGTAAGGCGGGATACAACGCACTCTGCCCCACCTGCAAAACGTCGCCGGACATCTGCCGGATTCGTTGCGCGATGGCCCACCCGTGCATCGGTTCCAGTGCGACAATTTTCAGAATGAGCATGTCTAGAGTGCCCTGCACGAGATCGGTCGGTTTGCTCATAGCTTTTGCCTCAGTTACACATCTGTCAGTGACTGACAACAATTACTCGTGAGTGGTGGCTCTTGCAACGAAAAAATGCAGGCCGGCAAAAGCGCATTTGCAGGAAGGTGAGCATCGGTTACTGTGCCGGTCGCTCATGGTCGTTCCATACGGATGGGATCGACGCTCGCGACACCATGTCAAATAAGATTCCCAAGTCTCGCGCCCGAACGTTTCCTCCATCGGTATCCTCCGCCACCAGCGTTTATGCAGCACGTGGGCCAACACAGGACCACTTGTCGGAGGAGTCATCAAATTTTCATAGATGTGTCTCAGTAAGAGAAAAAATCACGTCAGCTCTCGCGTCATCTCAATCATCGTTCGGCGAAAACCGAGGCGACTAAACAAATTTTGCGCTGCTGAATTCTGTTCGGCCGTCCACAGGATGACGCGAGGTGCGCCATGCGCGCGAAGCCAATCGATGGCTGTTTCAACGAGGGAACTCGCGATGCCAACTCGTCGGCTGGAATCCTCCACAACCACGTCGTGAATGAATCCCGCCATTTCGCGGAGCTCTTTCCATGATGGTGGCTCGAGTGCGGCGTACACGTATCCGACGACAGTTCCTGCGCGTTCAGCGACAAACACGACTACATCTTTTTCTTTTAATTGCGACCCTAGGAACCAGGCATAGCCGTCCGGCGAATTGGGACGTGGTTCCATGAAGCGCTTCTGATCGAAACGATAGTGTGTTTCCATCAACAGCGCTCCCAGTCGACCAAGAGAGGGGAGATCCGATTGGGTCGCGAGTCGAATGATAACGT
>QHXA01000493.1:2006-2812 GCA_003222755.1 Acidobacteriota bacterium | reverse complement strand
TGAGAGCAACCGTTGGCCAATCGGACTAGCCTAAATCCCTTAAGCACGGCAGACCTGGACCTCCAGAAATCGAGCGGCCGTTCTATGCCGGTTTTCTTAGTTCTATTTTTCGTCTCGGGCGTCTCTGCGTTGATCTACGAAGTCGTATGGACGCGGCTTCTGACGGTCCTCATCGGGAATACCGTTTTTTCCGTCACCGCTATACTCACGGTCTTCATGGCGGGTCTAGCCCTGGGCAGCCGGCTGTCCGGAAGAACGATCGATCAAAAGCCTGTTTCACTGATTCGATTGTATGCAGGGCTTTAAGCGGCCATCGGGCTGTACAACCTCGCACTTCCATGGCTTTTGAAGTCGGTGGATCCACTCTTTGGTTTTGCTTATTCGACCGCATATCAATCACCGCTAGTGTTGTCAGGAGTGCGTTTGCTCATCTGCGCTCTTCTTCTCATTGTTCCAGCAACTCTAATGGGTGCGACTCTGCCTGTTCTCGTGCGCTACTACACCGAAAGGATCGCGAATGCCGGCACTCAAGCCGGCCGCGTCTACAGCGCGAACACTCTTGGCGCGGCGGTGGGAACCGTGGCCGCGGGTTTCTTATTGATCCCGTTCACAGGCGTGACGTTGGGTCTGGTCATCGCGGCGATGCTGAACCTAAGCGTTGCTCTAGCAGCCTGGCTCATCTGCCGCCAGCATGAAGCCTATTCGATGCCGCTCACGGAATTGCAGGAAGCGGTATCCGGTCGCCGGATCGTGCTGCTAGCGATGTTTCTCTCCGGCGCTGCCGCGCTGATAAACGAAGTCGGCTG
>QHXA01000493.1:0-1951 GCA_003222755.1 Acidobacteriota bacterium | reverse complement strand
TATGCGCGATGATCACAGGGCTTGGTCTAGGAGCCTCGCTCGGATCTTACTGGACACGCCGATACACCGTTCGGTTGACGACGCTCGCTTGGGCGCAAGGCTTGATTGGTTTGGCATCGCTTGCCCTGGTCCCGGCTTTCGGCCGCCTGCCGCTCTTCATCGCACAGTTGGTTATTCGGCATGCGGACTCTTTCGCGTCGGTCCAAATCCTTGAATTCCTGCTGACATTTGGCTTGATGCTTGTGCCCACAACACTTCTAGGAATGACGTTTCCAGTGGCCTCCAAGCTCTATGCCCGCTCGGATGCGCTAGTGGGCAGCGATGTGAGCGCAGTCTATGCGGTCAACACGGCCGGTGGAATCGCTGGAAGTCTGATCGCTGGATTCGTCCTTATTCCAGCCTTCGGTTCGGAGACGACCTTAATTCTTGCTGCGCTCGTTAGCGCCGCCGCAGGCGCATCGTTGGCGACTATGGCCCGGCGATGGTTGCCCTTGGCGTTTACGCTTTCACTGGTTCCCAGTTTTCTGTGGATGCCAAAGTGGAGCCCTGAGCTGATGGCGTCCGGAGCTTACAAATACGCACCGTACCTCGCCAAGCTAGACCTGGAGAGTGTCCTGCGCAGCGGCAATCTGCTCTATTTCAAGGAAGGAACGACGACAACAGTTTCAGCCAAGAAATATCGTGGGCGGGTGAGCCTGTCGGTTGACGGAAAGGTGGACGCGACCGATGCGGGCGACATGTTGACACAGAAGATGCTTGCGCACCTTCCATTGTTGCTGAGGAACGACTCGAAAAACGTCGCGATCATTGGCCTTGGCAGCGGAGTCACGGCGGGCGCCGTACTGGCGCACCCCGTCGAGAAACTGGACATCATCGAGATTTCGCCGGAGGTCGTCGAAGCCTCGCGCTTCTTCTCGCACGTTAATCACAATGCCTTGATGGATCATCGTACCGAACTAATCATCGGAGATGGCCGGAACCATCTGCGCTACGCTCGCCAAGCATATGACGTGATCATCTCCGAGCCTTCCAATCCATGGATGGCCGGGATGGCGTCACTCTTCACGCGGGAGTTTTTCAACGAAGCGCGGGCGCGGCTCGGTTCGAGGGGCACTCTTTGTCAATGGCTTCACAGCTACAACATGTCTACCGACGATCTTCGGACCATCATCCGCACGTTCAGGACGGCCTTTCCAAACGCAACGCTTTGGACTCTGAACGAGAATGATTTCATTTTGCTAGGTTCAGAAGCGCCGCTCACTCTGGATGAGAGTTTACTGCGGCGCAATTTGGAAAAGGTCGCCGCAGATCTTATGGAAGTCCGCGTTCAGGATGTCTACAGCATCGCGTCCTTGCTGATGCTCAGCAATGAGGAACTCGATCGATTTGCTGAAGGCGCCAAGCTGAACACGGACGACTTGCCGATATTGGAGTTTCGCGCCCCCCGCTTCATTTACTCCGAAACCGCCAGTCAAAACCTCGCCGCGTTGTCCTTGCTGTCGCACACGCCGGCGTATGCGGCCACCGCGGAAAATCATCGGCACAAGGCAGACCAGAGTTGAGTTTATTCGTGCGCTCCGCGAGAATCCTCGCGATCCACAGGCGTGGAACGGGATCGTGGAAACAGCACGCACCGGTTTTAATCGTCCCGCGCTGCAGTCGTTCCTGGAAGACGCGCTCAGGACAGAGCCGACGACTCTTGCTCGGCTGGCAGCCGGCGAATTCTACTCGCAGGAAGGCAACTACGCGCGCGCCGTTGAAATCCTAAACGCAATTTTGCAGGAACAACCCAATCATGTCGAAGCCCTCGAAAAAATAGCGGATGCGCATGCCAGCCAGGGCAATGCCCGAGTGGCGGAGATCGCCGCACGCATTCTCGCTCTTGAACCGGATAATCCGAAAGGGCTCTTCCATCTCGCGACAGTCCGCCTGTATGAGGGCCGCAGCGATG
>QHXA01000492.1:3961-7802 GCA_003222755.1 Acidobacteriota bacterium | reverse complement strand
AGTTTCTTGGAACGACGCTGCAGAAATGAACGATTCGGTCGAGAGAGACGCTTTCGTGATTCCGAGCAGCAGCGGTCGGCCTGATGCGGGCTTTCCGCCGTTCGTCTTCACGCGTTCGTTCTCTTCCTGGAACCTGAACTTATCGACCTGCTCATCCACAAGAAACTCGGTGTCGCCAACATCCTCAACCTTGATCCACCGCATCATCTGACGGACGATGACTTCGATGTGCTTATCGTTGATGTTGACTCCCTGCAGACGGTAGACCTCTTGGATTTCATTCACAAGGTAGGCTTGCAGTTCCTTCTCACCGAGTACGGCCAAAATGTCATGCGGGTTGCGCGGACCGTCCATCAACGGCTCTCCTGCGCGGACATGCTCGCCTTCCTGGACGTTCACGTGAACGCCGCGCGGAAGAGCGTATTCGCGCTCGACGCCATTTTCGTTGATGACCATGATCTTGCGCTGGCCCTTGGTGATATCGCCGTACTTGACGATACCGTCGATCTCCGTGATGACCGCGGTCTCGCGCGGCTTGCGCGCTTCGAACAACTCGACAACGCGCGGCAGACCTCCGGTAATGTCCTTGGTCTTCGTGGTTTCGCGCGGGATCTTGGCAAGCACATCGCCCTGGTATACCGTGTCGCCGTCGGCTACCATCAAGTGAGCGCGCGACGGAATGAGGTACTTCCGGAGCACTTTGTGCTTGTCGTCGCGAATCTGGATCGTCGGCTGGCGCTTCTCGTCCGGCGAATCGGTGACGACCCAGCGTGACAGACCCGTCACTTCGTCGAGTTCCTCGTGCATGGTTACGCCTTCGAGCAGATCCTTGAACTGAATCGTGCCGCTGACTTCGGTCAAAATCGCGAACGTGTACGGATCCCATTCAACCAGCGTTGCGCCGACCTTGACGTGATCGCCTTCGTTGACCTTGAGCTTCGCGCCGTACACGATGGTGTAGCGCTCTTTCTCGCGGCCTTTCTCATCCATGATCGCGAGCACGCCATTGCGGTTCATCGCAACAAGGAAGCCTTCCTGATTCCGGACGGTCTGCAGATTATGGAACTTAATCGTGCCGGCATTCTTCGCTTCCAGGCTCGTCTGCTCGGCGACTCGGCTGGCCGTACCGCCGATATGGAATGTGCGCATCGTGAGCTGGGTTCCCGGCTCGCCGATCGACTGGGCAGCAATAACGCCGACAGCTTCACCGATTTCGACCAGCTTTCCGGTAGCGAGGTTTCGACCGTAACAGCGGACGCATGCCCCTCGCCGCGATTCGCACGTCAACACCGAGCGGATTTTCACGCGCTCAATACCGGCGGCTTGAATTGCGCTGGCCAGATCTTCCGTGATCTCCTGGTTGATCTCGACGATGACGTGGCCTTCATAGTCTTTAATCTTTTCGAGCGACACGCGGCCGACGATACGATCTCTCAACGGCTCGATGATTTCGCCCGATTCCACGATCGAACCGACATAAATGCCGTCCACCGTGCCGCAATCCGCTTCGCTGATGATCACATCCTGCGCAACGTCCACAAGACGACGCGTGAGATATCCCGAGTCGGCCGTCTTCAGAGCTGTATCCGCCAAGCCTTTGCGCGCGCCGTGTGTCGAGATGAAGTACTGCTGTACGGTGAGACCTTCGCGGAAGTTCGCAGTGATCGGCGTTTCGATAATTTCACCAGACGGCTTCGCCATCAATCCGCGCATGCCGGCGAGCTGGCGGATCTGCTGTTTCGATCCGCGCGCGCCCGAGTCCGCCATCAGCAGGATGGGATTGAAACCGTGGCTGGCTTTCTCAGCACGTTCCATCTCGTTGAACATCATGTCGGAAATCTTTTCGGTGACATCCGACCAAATGGCGATGACTTTGTTGTAACGCTCGCCGTTGGTGATTGCGCCGTCGCGATACTGCTGATCCACTTTCACGACTTCGTTCTGGGCGTTGTCGACAAACTCGCGCTTGCCCGGTGGCACGATGAGGTCGTCGATTGAAATCGTGATGCCCGCTTTCGTTGCGTAGTAGAAACCAAGCTGCTTGATGTGATCGAGCATCGTGACCGTCATCTCGGGTCCATAACGCAGATACGTGTAGCTCACCAACTGACCGAGGCCTTTTTTCTTCAACAGACCATTGATGAAGGGCATACCTTTGGGCATGCTGTCATGCAGAATCACGCGGCCGACGGTCGTGTTAAGCATGTGATTCTTGGCTTCGATCATCTCGGCATGAGCGATCGCTTGGTCGTCGTATGCCGTCGTCATGTCGACCAGCGGCCCGGTGTAACGCAAACGAACCGAAGTCTGTGTTTCGACCTCGCCTGAATCCAATGCCATTAACACTTCCTCAAGCGAACCAAATGTGCGGCCTTCTCCTTTAGCTCCTGGCTTGGGACGCGTCAGGTAGTAAACCCCAAGAACCATGTCCTGCGTGGGGACCGCGACCGGCTGGCCGCTGGCCGGCGAGAGCAAATTCTGTGTCGAAAGCATCAAGACGGATGCTTCGATTTGCGCTTCTGGCGAAAGCGGAATGTGCACTGCCATCTGGTCACCGTCGAAATCCGCGTTAAATGCGGTACAAACGAGCGGGTGAATCTTGATGGCCTTTCCTTCGACGAGCACAGGCTCGAAAGCTTGAATACCAAGGCGGTGCAGCGTCGGAGCGCGGTTGAGCAGAACGGGGTGGTCCTTAATGACTTCCTCGAGAATATCCCACACCACCGAGTCCTGCCGCTCGACCATTTCTTTTGCGGCCTTCACTGTCGTGCAGTGCCCGCCCTGCTCGAGCCGGTTGTAGATAAAGGGCTTGAACAGTTCGAGCGCCATCTTCTTCGGTAAACCGCACTGATGCAAATGTAATTCCGGACCAACGACGATCACCGAACGCCCAGAGTAATCGACGCGCTTTCCAAGCAGGTTTTGACGGAAGCGGCCCTGCTTGCCCTTCAGCGTGTCCGACAGCGACTTCAGCGGTCGATTGTTCGCCCCGCGCAAGATGCGTCCGCGGCGGCCGTTATCGAACAGCGCGTCCACGGCTTCCTGCAGCATGCGTTTTTCATTGCGGACAATGACGTCTGGCGCATGCAGTTCGATCAGCTTCTTCAACCGGTTATTGCGGTTAATCACGCGGCGATAGAGATCATTCAAATCGGACGTGGCGAATCTTCCGCCATCCAGAGGCACCAAAGGCCGCAGCTCCGGCGGAATCACCGGAATCACGTCGAGAATCATCCATTCGGGTTTATTTCCCGACTTGACGAATGCCTCAACAACCTTCAGCCGTTTCGCGAACTTGATTTTCTTCTGCTGCGAGTTTTCGCTCTTCATCCTCGTGCGGAGATCGGCCGCCAATTCGTCGATATCCACACGCTTCAGCAGCTCCTTAATCGCTTCGGCGCCCATCATGGCAACGAATTTTCCGGGATACTCCTGCTGCAGCTGGCGATATTTTTCTTCCGTGAGAAGTTCGCGTTCTTTTAGCGGAGCGTCGCCGGGATCGATGGTGACATAGGCTTCGAAGTAGAGAACGCGCTCGAGCTCGCGCAAGGACATGTCGAGCAAATGGCCGATGCGGCTCGGCAGCCCTTTGAAGAACCAAACATGCGAGCAGGGGCTGGCCAGTTCGATATGTCCGAGGCGTTCGCGTCGAACTTTCGAGAGCGTGACTTCAACACCGCACTTGTCGCAGATGACACCGAGATGCTTCATGCGCTTGTATTTGCCGCAGAGGCATTCCCAATCCGTCACAGGACCGAAGATGCGGGCGCAGAACAGGCCGTCCTTCTCGGGCTTGAAAGTTCGGTAGTTGATGGTCTCAGGCTTCGTGACTTCACCATGG
>QHXA01000492.1:3418-3840 GCA_003222755.1 Acidobacteriota bacterium | reverse complement strand
CCTGATTGCGGGGGGAAGACGGGGAATGGGGAATCTGATCGATGCCCAATTCCCAATTCTCAATCCTCATCGGATGGGAATTGAGAATTGGGCATTGAACATTGATCAGATCTCCGATTCCCATTTCCCTCACGCAGTCGGTTTCCTTTTCATCAGTTCGACATCGAGGCAGAGGCTCTGGAGCTCGCGGATCAAGACATTGAAGGACTCGGGAACGCCCGGTTCCATCGCAGCTTCACCTTTCACAATGGCCTCGTAAATCTTCGTTCGTCCGTACACGTCGTCGGACTTGGCTGTCAGCAGTTCCTGCAGAATGTGAGCGGCGCCGTAGGCTTCGAGGGCCCACACTTCCATTTCTCCGAATCGTTGTCCACCAAACTGCGCTTTACCGCCCAGCGGCTGCTGCGTGATGAGCGAGTACG
>QHXA01000492.1:0-3400 GCA_003222755.1 Acidobacteriota bacterium | reverse complement strand
CGACAGCTTCAACATGTAGATGTAGCCGGCGGTGACCTCCTGTTCGAAAGGAATGCCGGTCATGCCGTCATAAAGACGGGTCTTGCCGGCCTGTGGCAAGTTGGCCTTCTCGAGCATGTTCTTGATCTCACTTTCGGTGGCTCCATCGAAGACCGGTGTCGCGAAATACATTCCGAGTGCGTGAGCCGCCCATCCCAGGTGCGTTTCAAGTATCTGACCGACATTCATTCGCGAAGGCACGCCGAGCGGATTTAGCACAATCTCCACTGGTGTGCCATCCGGCAAGTACGGCATGTCTTCTTCAGGAAGAATTCTGGCGATCACGCCTTTGTTGCCGTGCCGGCCGGCCATTTTGTCGCCGACCGACAGCTTCCGCTTCATCGCGACGTAAACCTTCACGAGTTTGATCACGCCCGGCGGCAGTTCATCACCGCGCCGGAGTTTCGAGATCCGCTCTTCGTGAATCTTGCGTAGCACGTCGATCTGGCGCGTGGTCATTTCCTCGATTTCCTGAATCTGATCGGCCATCTTTGAACTTCAACTTCGTGAGTTCGCGCAACGAGAGGTTCTCGATGACTTCGCGAGTCATCTCGGTTCCCTTCGGCACAATCTTGCGGCCCGTCCTCTCGTGGACGAGTTCGTTAGAGACGACCTTGCCTTCGAGCAGCGCGCCCAACCGCTTGTTGCGCTCGTCGGTAAGAATTCGGATCTCGTCTCGGAGATTTTTTTCCAACCGGGAGATCTCCATGTTCTCGATCAGCTTTGCGCGCTCATCTTTCTCGGCGCCTTTACGGGAGAAGATCTTGACGTCTACAACGATACCTTCAATACCCGGCGGGCAGATCAGCGATGCATCGCGAACGTCGCCCGCTTTCTCGCCGAAGATCGCGCGCAACAGTTTCTCTTCCGGTGTGAGCTGAGTTTCACCCTTCGGAGTGACTTTGCCGACGAGCACATCGCCCGGCTTGACGTAGGCGCCGATGCGGATAATGCCTGCTTCATCGAGATCCTTCAGGAACGATTCGCTGACGTTCGGAATGTCGCGCGTGATTTCCTCTGGACCGAGCTTTGTATCGCGCGCCTCGATTTCGAATTCTTCGATGTGAATCGACGTGTAGTAGTCGTCTTTCACCAGGCGTTCGGATACCAGTATGGCGTCTTCAAAGTTGTAACCTCGCCACGGCATGAACGCGACAAGCACATTGCGGCCGAGAGCGAGTTCGCCTTTCTCGGTGCAGGGGCCGTCCGCCAGCACCTGACCTTTCATCACCCGATCGCCCTTGCGAACGATTGGTTTTTGATTGATGCAGGTGTTCTGGTTCGATCGCTTGAATTTCGTCAGCGTGTAGATATCGGCTCCCACTTCACGTGAGAAATGGCCGTCTTCCGCCGATTCCACGCGAACGATGATGCGCTCGGAATCGACAGAATCGACGATGCCGTTACGTCGGCAAATAATGACTGCGCCCGAATCGCGCGCAGTGATCTCTTCCATGCCTGTTCCGACCAGCGGAGCCGCCGTGCGGAGCAATGGGACAGCCTGCCGCTGCATGTTCGATCCCATCAACGCGCGGTTCGCGTCGTCGTTTTCCAAGAACGGGATCAAGGAGGCGGCGACCGATACCAGCTGTTTCGGCGAAACATCGACGTAATCGACTTCATTGCGATGCTTCAAAACGAAGTTGCCGGCCTGGCGCACGTTCACAAGCTCATGCGTGAGCTTTCCGGCTTTGTCCATTTCTTCATTGGCCTGAGCGATGAGGTACTTGTCCTCTTCCCAGGCAGACAGATAGAAGGAATAAGGAACGAACTCGGCACGCTTCTTCTTCCGTCCCTTCAGGTCCTCGTTTTCCGCTTCGACGGCTTCGCGTTCAACGTGATCACCGACTTTGAATTTGGAATCGGCGGAGCTGATGACAGTGACATAATCGACGACACGGCCGTTCTTGACCTTGCGGTAGGGGCTTTCAATAAAGCCGTACTCGTTGATGCGGGCATAGCAGCTCAGCGAGGAGATCAACCCGATGTTGGGACCTTCCGGCGTTTCGATCGGACAGATCCGGCCATAGTGCGTCGGATGCACGTCGCGTACTTCGAATCCCGCGCGCTCACGCGATAGACCGCCAGGGCCCAATGCCGAGAGACGCCGCTTGTGGGTAATTTCGGAGAGCGGGTTGGTCTGATCCATGAACTGCGAGAGTTGCGATGACCCGAAAAACTCGCGAACGGCGGCAATCACCGGCTTCGCGTTGATCAGGTCATGCGGCATCGCGGTGACCATCTCCTGGTAGACCGACATCTTCTCTTTGATGGCCCGCTCCATACGCACCAGACCGATACGGAACTGGTTTTCAAGCAGCTCACCGACCGCGCGAACACGGCGGTTTCCAAGATGATCGATGTCATCGACTTGGCCGATGTTCTTGCGCAGCTTCAGCAAATAGGTGATGACGGCGTAGAAGTCGGCAGGCTCGAGAATTCGCTTATCGAGCGGTGTTGTGAGATCCAGCTTGATATTGAATTTCAGCCGGCCGACTTTCGAGAAGTCGTACTTGCGCGCGTCGAAGAACATGCCTTCAAAAAGCGCTGTTGCCGTCTCAAGCGTCGGCGGATCGCCGGGACGAAGCTTGCGATAAATTTCGATCAATGCTTCCTGTGTTGTCTTGATCGTATCCTTGCGAAGCGTCTGGCTCGACACGACGCCGATATCGTCGCGCTCCGGAAAGAACACCGGCAGTTCCGGTACACCTGCATCGATAATCGCGCGAATGTTGTTCTGGCTGAGCTCGTTATTCGTTTCAACGATGACCTCGCCGGTATTGGTATCGANTTCGAGATCTTCTGGACTCACTTCGAACCGCTCGCACTTCGCCTGTTTGATGTGGTTGTACACGGAAGTCGTGATCTTCTTTCCGGCATGAACCAGAACTTCTTTGGTCTTGGGATGAGCGATGTCTTTAGAGACTTTCAGGCCAACAACGTTGTCGGAAACATTCCAAAAGATCTTCTTGGCCTCGATCGTCAGCCGATCGGTTCTGTAGAAGGCGCGTATGATCTCTTCGTCGCTCTTCAGACCCAGCGCGCGGAGGAAGATCGTTGCCAGGAACTTCCGTTTGCGATCGATGCGGACGTAAAGGATGTTCTTCGCCGTTTCGTACTCGAATTCAACCCAAGAGCCACGATATGGAATGATCTTTCCCAGAAAGTAGCTCTTGCTCGGGGTCGACTCGAAAAACACTCCGGGGCTACGGTGCAACTGGCTAACGATGACGCGTTCGGTACCGTTGATGATGAAGGTGCCGTTCTCGGTCATCAGCGGGATTTCGCCGAAATATACTTCTTGCTCTTTGATGTCGCGAATCGTCTTGGCGCCGGTATCCGGATCTTTGTCGAAAATCGT
>QHXA01000491.1:7427-11686 GCA_003222755.1 Acidobacteriota bacterium | reverse complement strand
ATTGTGACGAACCGCAATAATTCACTATTGCGCTGCACCAGGGTCCAATCCATCCAGCTGAGATCGTTGTCCTGACAATACGAATTGTTGTTACCGTGCTGAGTCCGGCCGACCTCATCGCCCATCAGGAACATCGGTACGCCGCGGCCCAACATGAGCATACAAAATGCATTCTTCATCAGCTGTAGCCGCAACAGGTTGACCGAATCATCGCGAGTTTCGCCTTCCGCCCCACAATTCCAGCTGTTATTGTCGTTGGCGCCGTCGTTATTGTGCTCTCCGTTGGCTTCGTTGTGCTTCTCGTTGTAGGAGAACAGATCGTACAGTGTGAACCCATCGTGACAGGTAATGAAGTTGATGCTTGCAGCCGGGCCTCGATAATAATAGAGGTCCGGAGATCCTTGGATTCGTGTCGCAATTTCACCGACGAGCCCCATATCTCCTTTTAAGAACTTCCTCACCGCATCGCGGTACTTACCATTCCATTCAGCCCAGCGGTTGTAGGCAGGAAAAGATCCGACCTGATATAGCCCTCCCGCGTCCCAAGCTTCAGCAATCAGCTTGCACTTGCTCAAAACAGGATCGAGCGCCAAAGACTCCAGAAGCGGAGGATTGGCCAGGGGCGCCCCGTTCTGATCGCGGCCCAGAATCGAGGCGAGATCGAACCGAAATCCATCCACGTGATAATCGGCCGCCCAGTACCGCAAACAATCCAGGACGAGGTTCCGCACAACAGGATGATTGCAGTTCAACGTATTCCCGCAACCGGAGAAGTTGTAGTAGTAGCCTTCGGGAGTCAACATGTAATAGTTCTTGTTGTCGATCCCGCGAAACGAGATTGTCGGACCTCGATGATCGCCTTCTGCGGTGTGGTTGAGGACGACGTCTAGTATGACTTCGATGCCGGCCTGATGCAGCTGCTTGATCAGGTTCTTGACCTCATCCACCTGCATACCCAAACGGCCTGTCGCAGCATAGCCCGCCTTGGGAGCAAGAAAAGCCAGCGTGCTGTAACCCCAGTAATTCAGCAGCAATTGCCCGGTCTCAGGGTGTTGCCGGCTGTTTTCCCATTCGTCGAACTCGAAAATCGGCATCAGTTCGACGCAATTGACACCGAGGCTCTTTAAATACGGAATCTTGTCAATGATCCCGGCAAATGTTCCGGGTGCCGATACTCGAGCGGAATTGTGCGCGGTGAAACCGCGCACATGCAGCTCATAGATCACCAGGTCGTTGGTGGTTATTTCTAACGGCCGATCGTCTTCCCAATCAAAATCGTCGAAGGCGAGGCGCGCGCGATGCTGGTAGATGTCGTCCCAGTCCGGTTTTGCGCACCACACATCGCGGCCACCGATAACGCGGGCGTAAGGGTCGCACACGATTTTAGATGGATCGAAGCGGTGCCCGATGCGAGGTTCCCATGGGCCGCCAAAGCGATACCCGTATTCGAGATCTTCATAATCGAGATCGAATACGATCATCGAATAGACATCGCCGACCCGAAACTCACGCGGAAATTCGATCTCGACCATCGCTTCGCGTTCATGTTTCCGGAACAGCACCAGCGTGCAAGAAGTAGCCGCACTTGAGAAGATGGAAAAATTCACACCATTGGGCACAACGGTGGCGCCGAAGGGCAGCGTGCGTCCGCGGCGAAACCGGTAGCCGTGCTGTTGATGGGTCGGGTAGTAATCGATGCGGCTAAAATCCATCTGGGTTTGCGATTTCATCTTTTCCTTAAGAGACAGCCTGAAGCGCTTCCGGCATAGAACCAGCCAGCTTGAAGAAATTGAGAAATCCAGTGTGCGACATCACCGTCTGGATATCTTCGGAAACACCAAGCAACACCAGTTTTCCCTGCTTGGCAGCGAATTCACGATAGACCAGCAAGAGAAGGCGCAAGCCTGCGCTCGAGAGGTAGTCCACTTTCGACAGATCCAGAACGACTCGCATAGCTGTTTCCAATGTGGGGTACATTTCCTGCCGCACGAGAGGCGCGGTCTTGCCATCGATACTCCCTTCGATGGAGATCACACTAATATCGTTCTCTTGCGAGAGCGTGACTTTCATCGTTCCTTCCCTCCGTCTTTCTGGAGCCACGACGTCGGCGAGAGTTTCACTTTCACCTTTGGACGTTCGTCAGTTTTCGGCAAACGAACGGTCAAACCGATCGGATCGAAGTCTTCGTGCTTGCGGCCACCAATCCAGCATTCCTCGATGTAGATGCTGCCGGGCGGAAGCAAATCCGGAGAGACGCGAAGAATATTGTCCGGAAAAGACCTCGGGTATGGTTTGAAGTACAGGAACATCGGTTGCTTTGTAATCAGGAAATTCGTGTATACCGCGCTGAGGAAGCACAGCTCCATAGAATGATAGGCACTCATCGAATGGCTGCCCTTGAAACGCTCAGTACCGAGAAGGTATGGGAGCCCATTGGCCAGAGTATTGAAGTAGACGCCGCCATCATCATGATCGAGAAAGAACGCGTTATAAAACGCCGCCGCTTCCCGGGCGAACCGGAGATACTGGTCGTCGCGCAGGCCTCCAAACAGAATCAAATAGGCCAGAATAGCCTGTTCTTGTTGCCACCAGGCCTTTCGATCATGCCACACAAACCTGTGATGTTTTCCATCCGGCTTCATCGCGCGCTCGACCACGTCATACCATCCACCGCGCTGACGATCGCTTCCCGCCTCGGGCATCAATTCCGCAATCTTGCGTGCCAGCGTCCTTGGGTTTCAGCGATACCATTCGCATCAGATTCCAGGCGATCTTGAGATTGTGGCCGATCACGGCGCGATTCTGCTGCCAGCCCCAGGACTGATCGCGACTCCAATCCTCCATGAAGCGCTCTTGCACGAATGGACTGTTCTCATAATCGGGAAACCGCTGCGCGATCGTATCGAACGTGGACTCCAAGAAATCCGCGTACTTCGGCTCACCGGTCGCCAAATACAGATTGACCAAATAGGCGGGGGCATGGTCACCGACCGAGTTCCAGTTTTTCCGAGCCCGGTTATTGCCAAGCGAGGCGGCGCGAGGATCCAGCGTGATCGGATCGAGGTGCGAAAAGTATCCGCCCTTTTCAGTATCTTTGTAGTGGTTCTCGAACAACCGGATCGTCTGCTCCATATCCCGGAGTATTTTGGGGTCTCCAGTCAGACGGTACGTCATGCAAGGACCGGCGAGCGCGTAGATCTGCTCGTACATGGGAATCGAGTAATAATCGTCGCCAAATTCCGACGTCAGTAGCTTGTGCTCTTTCTCGCCCTCGACTTTGATCCCGTGATACCAGTACGTGACCTTGTTGTCTTCGTCGACAAAACGCATATGGTCGCGAAGATACTGTGTGCCTTTTTCGGCGGCCTCGAGAAATGGCTCCTCTCCAGTCATCATGTAGGCACTAGACAGACCATAAATCAAGCGGCTAATAGTGTCCGTCTCTTGAAGGTAATCGCCTTTCTTGGCACCTGCCAGGTGGAGTATGGTCCGATAATTTTTGTAGTCGATCTCGGTGCCGGGATAATTGAATTGCCAGCTCAGGTAAGATTTGCCGATCGATCGCGATTGATTAATCCACCAGTCTGGTTCTTCATGCCGATAAACTCCCGGACCTTGGCCGGGGAACACGAGCCACTGCGCTTCGAACCTGCCATCAGCACCATCACTCCCCGGGTAAAACGTGCCGTAGGCAAACACGAACTGCCGATTCAGCGCCAGCATGGAAGGCGCCAAGCTCGTCGCATCTCTATAGCCTTCGCCAAGGTTGTATGTGAATCGGGAAAACGTGTTCGCGGTGAGATACACCGCTATTTCGCGGTCGTCGGACGTCCTCACGGTAAATATGTTTTCTTTGGTATTGAAAGAACTCACATATCCAGCAACGGTGTCGGAAAAAGTAAAGTTGACGTTCACAGCAGAAGGCCCCCCAGGTTGTGTTCGGTCCATGATGCTTGTCGCCAGTATCAGGCGATCCACTGATTCGAATCCTCGAATCAATCGTCTTCAGGCAGGACGAATCGTCATGGGACGCCCTTTATAGCGACATTCATTTATGGTTGTCAACAATGCTTTGTGATTGTCGCGGCGTTCGTATGGCAGGTTGGAGAACAATAGTTTCGTCTCCATCTCTTTCTTTGTACAGAACATCTCTAAGCATGCACTGAATTGTTTCCGCTATAGCGCAATACAAGAATGGTGATGTCGTCACTTTGCGGCGCGTTATCGGCAAATTTGGATACGTTGCGCATCAATGCTTT
>QHXA01000491.1:6267-7337 GCA_003222755.1 Acidobacteriota bacterium | reverse complement strand
GTTGACGCCGTCGGTGTACAGCACGAGCGCGTCACCCGGTTCAAGCTGGATCTCGCCGGCGGTGAAGGGATAATCCTCCAGGAACGCGAGGGCGACGCCACCTTTTTTTTGGACCATTTCGACTTTGCCGCCCCTGCGTACTACGAAAGGCGGTTCATGTCCGCCATCGGTGTATTGAATTCGGCCGGTCCGCAGGTCCAGAATGCCCCCCAGCATCGTGACGAACATTTGTGATTCGTTGTTCTCGCAAAGAAACCGGTTAACGACGCTGAAGATCGAAGTGATCCACGACGGGTGTTGCGCCATCGCCGAGATTTTGAAGGCGCTCCGCGTCATCGCCATGAACAGCGCAGCGTGTACTCCTTTGTCGGATACATCGCCAACGACGAAACAGAGATGGTCCTGATCGAGCAGAAAATAGTCATACAGATCGCCACCGACATCTAAAGCCGGCTTGAGCGTTGCGTAAATGTCGATTTCTGGCTTGTCCGGAAATGCCGGAAAACGTTGGGGGACCAGCCCCATCTGGATGTCGTGCGCCAACCGGAGCGACTGCTGCAGTTTCTGCGATTGAACATAGGACTCGACCAGTTCGGCGCGTTCGAGCGTCAGCGCCAGATGCGTGCAGATAGCTCTGAGAAATGCTTCATCCTCGTCGCTGAACTCTTCGCCACGGCGCTTATTCAGGACTTGCACGACACCGATCAACTGATTCTTCTTATTTAGGATTGGCGTCGAAAGCATCGATCTGGTAACAAAACCCGAATGCTTGTCTGAGGAAGAGTCAAATCGCGAATCGCTGTAAGCGTCGCGGATGTTGATGCTCTGGCGCGTTGCAGCGGTGGCACCGGCGATGCCGATACCGAGCGGCACACGAATCTCCTCGGTCTGCATACCTTCCGCAACCTTGGTGTACAGCTCGTTTTTGGCTTTGTCGTAGAGGAACAACGAACTCCGCTCGGCGCCCATTGCTCGCGTCACTTCTGACACCATAAGAGCGAGCATGCGATCCAGATGGATCTCCTGCCCCAGCACCTGCGCCATCTCCAGAAGAACTTCGAGCTTGCGCT
>QHXA01000491.1:5704-6216 GCA_003222755.1 Acidobacteriota bacterium | reverse complement strand
CGAAGCAACGAAGTCCAGTATTTTCCTCGAAGGGGCCACCCTACGAGTGGCGCCGCCGATGCGCGACCGCTCCGTGTCCCTGTTTCTGGACTCCGATTGCGGCCGCGTTACTTTGCTTCGTATGCCGGAGCGTTACCTCTTGGCGCGTTCTGACCGAGTACTCTTCCATCCGGCAGGGTCACGTTTACGAATAGTCCGCCCGGGTCGCCATTCTTGAACGGCCGCGCAGTGAACTTGATCTTATCGCCGGCTTTAACGGTGGTGGATTTCCAGCCCGCGCGAACCAGAAAAGCGGGTGGGTTCATCTCCAGGTTCCAAATCTCGGTACCGCCTTTGCTGTTGGGCACCTCAATTTCCAGCCATGAATGCGGATTGGCCCATTTGAATTGTTTTACAGTGCCTTCCACCATGACGGTCTTTGTCTGATCGATGCCGGCCGCGGAGTGGTGAGCATAGGCTGATACCGCGACAAACGCCGCAATCACCAGCGAGCTCCCAACTTTTAGAACTTT
>QHXA01000491.1:5027-5649 GCA_003222755.1 Acidobacteriota bacterium | reverse complement strand
AGTGCACAGTGGGCATGTGCTCGTTCAGATCGGGCAAGCACTCGACTTCGGAGATGTCCCGATCATCGACGCGGTTCCAGTGCTTCACCATCTTCCAATCGCCAACCCACGTCTTTGGGTCGGTCAACGTATACTCGACCTCCAGTTTCTTTCCTTGGTCAATCATGCGAATCTGTTCGACGATGTGCAACGCGTCGCTTGCCGGAATGCCCAATCGGTCATGTATCCAGTGATGCTCATCGACGAAATTCGTGGTATGGATCACGAGTGTATCGCCCTCCCAACGGCCGATTGATTCGCCGTTGAAGCTGCGCACTGCGATCTCTGGATCCGTGTGCGGCCGTCCATCCATGTAGACAATCCGCATACTATTCATCAGCTCCTGGATCATGAAAATCGCCGTCGGCAATTGAATCATCGCAATTGGCCACACCCGCGTCATCATGATCGGCACGCCTGCCGGCCAGCATAGGCCGATATCGTTACGGTATATCTTCCCTTCCTTCGTGGCCTTTTGCGCTGCATCATAGTGCTTCTGCGCTTCTGGCGTGAGCTTGAAGCCTGCGGGAGGATCGAACCTTTCGCTCTCGCCACCGTGCAACCACGTTCCCGTTATATCGAA
>QHXA01000491.1:4395-4974 GCA_003222755.1 Acidobacteriota bacterium | reverse complement strand
AGCGAGCCGGGAGGTTGAAACTGTGCCGCCAGGTCTGATGCACAGACAAGAAAACTGAATACAACCAGGGCTGCCATGCCGAATCGAGGAATCCAAAACTTGCTCATCATTGTCCTCCGAGATATTCGCTGCCAAATCGTAGATGTCAAAACCGAGTGTGTCAAATTTTACTCGTCCGCACCGACTGACAATCAGCACGCCCGCGTTCAAGATCAAAGAAATTTACTGCTTGAATTGAACGCAATCGTTGTGAACTGATCCTATACGTATGAAGCGATTGGCTGCTGCTGAAATCGTGATCGTGTTTGCCGCGATCACCATTTATATATGGCGCTGGCAGTACGTCTATCCGGATGTTCCCATTTACACGCTAGCATTCATCATCGCGAGTTTCTTTGTGCATCGCGACAGCCTCCAACTGCTGGGAATGGGATCTCGCGGCTTGGTATCGACTCTTCGGTGTACGTGGCAACCGACTGTGGCCGCCGCCGCAGGTCTGATATTGCTTTGTTGGATTACAGGATCATGGGTTCACGTTAATCTCACGCAGGCAAGCCTCAATGGGTTCGGCCGATACTT
>QHXA01000491.1:3827-4374 GCA_003222755.1 Acidobacteriota bacterium | reverse complement strand
TCAAACCGCTTGGCCGAGTTCGCCGGGAACCCGAACCGCGCCGCATGGCTTTCCGCTGCGATTTTCGCCGCCTTCCATTTGCCGAACCCTGTGCTGATTCCAGTTACGTTTTTCGGTGGATATTTCCTGGCACGGCTGTTCCTACGGGAGCGCAACATCCTTCCGTTAGCTTTCGCACAAGCGCTGATCGGAATCCTACTTTCGGTCGCGCTTCCCGCGAACTGGCATCACGGTCTTCGCGTCGGGCCAGGGTATTACCGGAGGTAATCGTGCGTCCGAATGATTACAATCAAGTAAACCGCTCAAAATTCGAACGGAGGTAAATGTGCCTTTCACATCCGATGAAATTCGCGCCAACCGCGATTACTTCGCCCATAAGCTCAGCGCCGAAAAAGCGCGCGCCTCTGTGTTGCACGCCGTGGAGGACGGAAAGTTCGATTTCATCCTCCTCGATACGCGCGGCAGAGAGCCGTTCGCCAGCGGACACATCCCCGGCTCACTCTGCGCGCCGATCGACGAACTCGAAGGCGTCGCAGCGATCCTGTCG
>QHXA01000491.1:0-3747 GCA_003222755.1 Acidobacteriota bacterium | reverse complement strand
AGCTAAACGTCGGTTGGAAGGAGTGGACTCACAATCGCCACCCCACGCATCAGGGCAAGGCACAAGACGGCTTCCGCTGCGAATGCAGTAAGGCGTAACCAGCGGCGGATGACTCATCTTGAAAGTTGACAAGCTCCATTGCGCGGGAGTTTACTTGTCCGGTCTACAAATTCTTTTTTCAGCCGACTGTTACTTGTTTGGGCAGAGTTGCGCTAAAGCGTGACCTGTTCGGGAGGTCAAATGTTCAAGAGAATGTATGTACAACTTGCGGTGGTCGCTTTCGCCGTGATCATGGTGCTCTCGCTGGCCGGAGTGCAAGGTCAGGTCGCGCCTCAAGCGGCTGTCGCCATTGACAATGATGACATCGGAGGTGTGGTTACCGGGCCCCGTGGTCCGGAAGCAGGCGTTTGGGTGATCGCGGAGACTCGCGAGACACCGACGCGGCTCATCAAAATCGCGGTCACGGATGATCGTGGGCGTTACGTCATTCCGGATCTGCCCAAAGCAACCTATGACGTATGGGCGCGCGGGTATGGCTTGGTCGATTCGACGAAGGTCAAGGCAGCGCCCGGTAAGGCTGTGAACCTCACAGCGGCCGCCGCGCCGGGAACGCGTGCTGCAGCAGAGTACTACCCTGCGCAATATTGGTTCTCATTATTGCAGGTGCCGCCGCCACGTGACTTTCCCGGTACCGGCGCCACCGGTAATGGGATTTCGGAAAGCATCCGAAGCCAGGGCGAATGGATTCGCAATGTTGTGAACACGGACGGCTGCACGGGCTGCCATCAGCTGGGCAACAGGGCTACACGCGAGATTCCCGAAGCGCTTGGTTCATTCCCAAATTCCATCGCAGCTTGGGATCGGCGCATCCAGTCTGGTCAGGCCGGTGGTGGAATGAACTCGAGATTCACCCAAGTGGGCCGCCAGCGCGCGTTGCAGATGTACGCCGACTGGACAGATCGAATTGCCGGCGGCGAGTTGCCCGCGGTTCAGCCGCCGCGGCCACAAGGCAAAGAGCGTAACGTGGTCATTACGATGTGGGACTGGGCGGATCCGAAAGTGTATCTCCACGATGAGATCGCCAGCGACAAACGGAACCCCACAGTGAATGCGAATGGCCCGATTTATGGCGCGCTCGAGGCGGCCGCGGACTACGTCCCCGTGGTCGATCCGGTGCGCAACACGGCTAGCCAGATCAAGTTGACCGTTCGTGATCCAAAGACGCCGAGCGAAGGTGAAACGAAACCCGCGAAGCCATCGCCGTACTGGGGCGACGAGGCCATTTGGACCAGTCAAGCGAACGCCCACAGCTTCTCGATGGATCGTGAGGGCCGCGTCTGGATCGCAGCGCGCGTTCGGCAGAATCAAACGCAGGCATTTTGCCGGGAGGGATCCGACCACCCGTCGGCGAAGGTCTTTCCGATCACTCAAAGCGGACGGCAGATTCAACTCTACGATCCAAAGACGAAACAGGTAACGACGGTCGATACCTGCTTCGGCACACATCACCTGAACCTGGACAATAACGACACCCTGTGGTTCTCCGGTAGTGGCGTGGTCGAGGGCTGGTTCAACACGAAGGTCTACCTGGAAACCAAAGACGAAGCAAAAGCGCAAGGGTGGACACCATTCGTTCTCGACACCAACGGCAACGGAAAGAGAGACGCCTACGTCGAGCCCGACCAGCCGGTTGATCCAACCAAGGACAAGCGCATTAATGCGCCCTTCTACGGCGTGGCTCCCAGCCCGGTTGATGGCGCAATTTGGGGTTCGACCCTCGGCATGCCCGGCGCGCTCGTTCGGCTCGTCCCAGGATCGAATCCGACGTCCACAGCGCTTGCTGAAATCTATGAAGTGCCGTTCAACGATCCCAAAGCATCTGGGAAGGGATTTGCTCCGCGTGGCATGGACGTGGACGGCAATGACGTCGTGTGGACGGTGCTCTCGAGTGGACAGCTCGCAAGCTTTGATCGTCGGAAATGTAAGGGACCGCTCAACGGGCCGACTGCAACCGGTAAGCATTGTCCCGAAGGCTGGGCGTTCTTTGCGCTGCCTGGCCCGAACTATAAAGGAGCCGTCGATTCGGCCAGCGCCGACTCGGCGTACTACAACTTCGTCGATCGGGTCGACATGCTCGGCGTCGGCAAGAACGTTGCGCTGGCGACCGGCAACGAATCCGAGGCGCTGCTTGCGCTGGTTGATGGCAAGTTCATGAGCTTCCGAATACCCTACCCGATGGGTTTCTACGCTAAGGGAATCGACGGCCGGATCGATAGTCCCAACGGCGGCTGGAAAGGTAAGGGCGTTTGGACCACCTTCGCCACGCGCGCTCCATTCCACGTCGAAGGCGGTAAAGGAACCACAAGCAAGATCATCAAATTCCAGGTCCGCCCGGACCCACTGGCCAAGTAGAAGCTGTGAACGAAATTTAAATTCGAATCAGGCGAATTTCCCTCCTTGCGATCATGCAAGGAGGGAAATTCGCCTGATTTGCATTCACGCTGTACTAGCTTAATGGGGAACTCATGCGAAGACGCGATTTCATGAAGCTGGCGGGGGCCACGCCGTTTCTCGGAAAAATCGAATCGGCTGTGAACGGCGTCCATCTCGGCACGATCACCTACAGCTTCCGCGATCTGCCACGCACACCGGGCGCCTCGGATGCAGTCGACGTCATGATCAAAGCATTGACCGAATGCAGTATCGGCGAGATCGAACTTTTCTCACCGCACGTCGAACCGGCGCAGCGCTCACGCGAACAGCTGCGCGAATGGCGTCTCTCCACGCCGGATCAACACTTCAGGGAATTTCGCAAACGATTCGAGGATGCCGGCATTTCATTGTTCGCTTACACCGTTAATTTCAGAAACGACTACACCGATGAAGAGCTGGATAAAGCTTTCGAACAGGCTCAGGCGCTCGGCGTGAACATCATTGCAGCTTCGACGCAGTTGAGTGTCGCAAAACGTCTTGTACCCTTCGCCGAAAAGCACAGGATTTACGTTGCCGTGCACGGCCACTCCAACATTCAAGATCCGGATGAGTTCGCCACACCTGAAAGTTTTTCGAAGGCGCTCGCCTTGTCGAAGTACTTCAAGATCAATTTGGATATCGGGCATTTCACGGCGGCAAACTTCGATGCGGTCCAGTTCATCCGAGAGAACCACGCGCACATCACGCATCTTCACATGAAAGATCGAAAGAAGAACCAAGGTCCCAATGTGCCCTGGGGCGAAGGAGACACGCCGATCAAAGCAGTATTGGCGCTCCTGAAGGAAAAGAAATATCCAATTCGAGCGTTCGTGGAATACGAGCATCGCGGCACAGGAACCCCGGTTGAAGAAGTAAAAAAGTGCATGGCTTACATGCGGCAGGCACTGGCGTAGATGTTAAGTATGCGCCGGCTTCGCATTGTCTCGTGAATGAATGGATTTACGATGCGGGACCGCGGTAGTAGGACGTGAACCTCTCCTGGTATTTCCCGCCCGCGCTGGAAATGATCTTGTACGCCGTCCCGATTCGGTAGCTGGCCTCGACAACAAGCTCGTCATTTCCGTCTTGGTCGAGATCCACTGAGGCCGTGAGATACGCGACGTACGAATCATCCGAACTGGCGCCTTTATAGATGTAGAGAGGTTGAAGGCCCTCGGCTTGCTCGACGAAGATCCCCCACGGATGCCTTCCGATCGTCGTATCGGGATGGCTGTAATTCAAGAGCCAAACCTTCCTGATGCGATTTCGAATGAG